>JAGGWH010000068.1 GCA_021157585.1 Bacteroidales bacterium
GCAAATATAAGAATTTGGATTTAATTATTAACCTTTGGGAGTAAAGAAAATAAATGGATCAATTTAAACAGTATACTTTCTTTCACAGTAACTTAAGTAAACCGAGGCGGAGAGTCCTTTTGAAAAATGCTATCCGCGTAGGCGGATTTAGTTCAACAAAGCATATAAGTCATTGGGCAGTAACGTATTAAATAGAACAATATGAATACAAATAAACAGCGTGGTAAACTGAAAGATTTGAGCATAAAAATGCCCAACACCTCATATGCCAAACCGTTGGCATTCATTGTAAGAAACAGAAAATAATTAAATTATGAACAAAAAGAAAATAATATTTGATGTAGTATTTATTGTAATTGCTGCTGTCATCATAACTGTCCTAATTGAATATGGATTAATAGAAAAATATGTTGGATTTGCACTCATTCCAATACTTATTGCATATTATCTTGGTCAATTTGTTGAGCGAAAATCTAGAATTAAATCAGAATAATAAAGTAATTGAGAATAAAACATTTAAGACAAAAACAGGATACTGCCACATTTTACCTGATAGAATTGTTCTGACAAGAGACGGAGTTATTGGTAATGTGGCTAAAATGACTGTCGGAAACAATATTACCCCGCTCGGCTTAATCTTTAGATTAAGTCGTAAATTTAAGTTTGTCCCTGACAAACATCATTAACAAAACGGTCAGGAGACCGAAATCAAATCAAGCTTAATTATGCCTGTCCGCCCTCTGGCGGAAGATTAAACTTAGTAGCAACAATCAGGGTTTCACCTTCCTCACCATAGCTTCCAATCCATTGAGTTTTATTTCATAACATAAAGCCAATAAGTTACCGAGTTTCCCTTTCGGAAATCCCTTTTGTTTAAACCAAACTAAATATGGTTCGGGCAAATCTATTATAGTTCGTCCTTGGTATTTTCCAAAGGGCATTTTCATATTGACCAATTCTAAAAGTTGACGGTTGTCGGGCTTTACTTCATTCATTTTCTATTGCGTTTTAGACTGTCATTCTAATCTGTCAACTGACGGAGAAGGATCTCTAACATTTGTTTATCAGTAATAGGAGATTCTTCACTTCGTTCAGAATGATATAATCTGTAATATCAACTCAACCACTGATCAACAATTTCCTTTTTTAATTCACTTGTTTGAAATCGTTTTTCCAATTCCTCAAAAGGAATACGGAAATTACATCCTGTTTTCCATTCGCTACAACCATAAGCTGTTTTACCTTTTAAAATTTTACCTTTTTTACATTGAGGGCAAGTTAAAATTTCTTCGGATACCTTTTCCTTTTTTGCTCGTGGCTTTCTCTTTTTTGGCACTTTGGTTTTAGCGTCTTCCAAACCAATATTTTTCGTAACAGGCTTATATTTTACATCTTGCACCAACTGTCTGACCATATCCTTCATTTCGTCAAGAAAAAGTTTCAAATCGTATTGTCCACGTTCTATCTGACTCAGTTTTTGTTCCCATTGTCCGGTTAGCTCGGGCGATTTTAAAATCTCAAATTCTATGGTTTGGATAAGCTCTATTCCTGTAATTGTTGGTATTAACGATTTACGCTTTCGCGTGATATAATTACGTTTAAACAGTGTTTCAATAATATTAGCTCTCGTAGACGGACGACCAATACCATTTGCTTTCATAAGTTCACGAAGATTTTCGTCATCAACCTGTTTACCTGCCGTTTCCATTGCTCGTAAAAGCGTGGCTTCAGTAAATTGCTTAGGCGGTTGTGTTTTTTTCTCGAATAATGCGGGTTGATGTGGTCCTGATTCGCCCAAATTAAAAGCAGGAATAGATTGCTGCTTTTCCTCTTCTTTCTCCTCCTCTTGTTGATAGAGCACACGCCATCCGGGATTCAGAATTTCTTTTCCGCTGGCATTAAACAAATGCTCTTCTACTTTTCCCTGTACTTTAGTGTTAGATACCTCACAAACAGGATAAAAATTAGCTAAAAAACGATAAAGGATTGCTTCATAAACCGCTAATTCTTTACCTCCAAGTGTAGATGCTTGCATACCGGTAGGTATAATCGCATGGTGATCTGTAATTTTACTATCGTCGAAAACGCGTTTACTTTGTTTTAAGCCATATTCAGATATAGGCTTGATCTCTTTAAAATAATGCTTTAGCTGATTGAGTATCCCCGGAATTTTTGGAAACATATCTGTAGGCAGATAAGTAGTATCAACACGTGGGTAAGTTACCAACTTACGTTCATAGAGCGTTTGAACAATTTTTAGTGTTTCATCAGCCGAAAGGTTAAGCTTTTTATTGCAATCGACTTGCAAAGAAGTCAAATCAAATAATTTTGGCGAATATTCCTTGCCGGGATTTTTTGAGAAATCAACAATTTCAAAGGGTTTATCGCTAATCTCAGTCAGCAAAGCATCGGCCTTTTCTTTTTCGGTAAACCGACCGCCATCATAGTTAAACTGAACATCACGATAAATGGTTTTTAATTCCCAAAAAGCTTCCGAATTAAATTTTTCTATTTCTAAGTGACGATTTACAATCATTGCCAAAGTTGGCGTTTGAACACGCCCGATAGAGAGAACATTTTTGCCTGTCCCATATTTTATGGTATATAACCTACTGGCATTTATTCCCAATAACCAATCGCCAATAGCACGGGCACTTCCGGCATAATAAAGGCGATCGTAATCTTTTGCATCTTTTAAATTGGCAAAACCCTCGCGAATTGCGGTTTCGGTGAGTGAAGAAATCCATAAACGCTTCACAGGTTTTTTGTTTCGGGCTTTTTTATATACCCAACGTTGAATAAGCTCTCCTTCTTGAGCTGCATCACCACAGTTGATTATTTGCTCACAATCTTCTCTTTGTATTAGTGTTTCTATTACCTTAAATTGTCGAACAGAACTTTCGTTATCGATTAACTTAATACCAAAAGTATTTGGTATTATCGGAAGCCAATTCAAATCCCAATAGCGTAGCCGTTTATCGTAATCGTCGGGAGCTTTAAGGGTACAAAAATGGCCATAGGTCCAGGTAATGGCATATCCATTTCCTTCAATAAAACCATCTTTCCTTGTATTAGCACCAAGTATTTTGGCGAGCTCTTGAGCAACACTTGGTTTTTCGGCAACACAAAGAATCATAGGTTTATTTTTTAGACAAAAATAAAAAGCTTTTGCTTGAAAAAACGTATTAAAATTAAAAAGCTCAATATGCCGATTACGTTTCATTCATAATTTTTCATTTCTTTGCTGAAAAACTGAATGATGAAAAAAATCACTCTTTTGATAAACGGATATAAAGACTTTAATATAAATGCTTTTAAACAAAAGATAGAGAAGTTAGAAGAATCTGAAGAAATAGAAATACTGTTTATCAGTTATCAAAATAAAACTCTTGACAAAGCTTTTAATTATTCGGTTTTTTCTGTTGAAGACCATGAGGATGTAAGTTTCTCGCAAGTTCTTCAAGCTATTTCAACAAAATATTTTCTTTTTTTCAATCCTGATATAGATTATCCCAAAGATTTTTTTAACCGAATTTCTAGGTCTGAAAATGAAAATAAGTCTAATAAAAAGTATAATGCTTGGGAAAAAAGTATTATTGCCATTCAACAAAGTCATTATGGACTCTGTGGGCAAAAGTCAAAGTCTAAAAAAGACTTTTCATTTTTAAATTCTTCTGTTCTTTATAATAAGAAAGATGTGGAATCTTTAAATACCGACAAAATGAATGTCCATCTCGAATTATCGGGAGAACTGTATAAATATGCGCTTAAAAAGAAGTTGAATTTTATTGGTTACAAACCTAAAAATAACGAAATTAAATATAATCCTGATTTTACCGATTTAATGCAGCTATGTAAAGAACAAGCGCAAAATACATTTAAGCTTTTCCCTGTATTATTTGTTTTGTTTTTTATTGTTTTTGGTTTTGGAGCGGCGTTTAATCCTGTATTTTTCTTGATCTTTTTAATAGGGATGAGCGCCTATTTTTTAGCCATAACATTAGAAGCTTTTGGAATATCCACAATAAAACAAAACGGAGCTATTGTCCCTATTTTGCTCTTGTTATTCCCTTTTATTCACTTGGTTTACGGAATAGAATCGTTGATTGCAAAGATTAAAAGCTAATTTAAAACCTTTTAATTTCTTCCATTTTTATGACGGTCTTTAAGCTTGCCTATTCCAATTATTTACTGCTTTTTTAAAATTTGAGATTCACGAATAAATGTTTAAATTTGCTCCCTCAATGGGGGATTAGCTCAGCCCCGGACTTTGAAAATTTTCAATTTTCTAAAAAGTCCGAGGGTTCTCGAAAAAAGGTCAAATCGAAGATTTGCATTTTTCGGAATTGGCTATTACACCAAAAAAGTTCATAAATGTAGATGCATTATATAAAAATGGGGGATTAGCTCAGTTGGCTAGAGCGTTTGACTGGCAGTCAAGAGGTCATCGGTTCGATTCCGATATTCTCCACTGATAAAGAGAGGGTTACAGAACGTTGTAGCTCTCTCTTTTGTTTTGATACATACCAAATACATACAAAAGAAGGGAAAATAGGAAGGGAAAAGACAAAAAAACCGCTCCAATTGAAGCGGTTTTAAAGAAATCTTGCTCTTATTAAA
>JAGGWH010000069.1 GCA_021157585.1 Bacteroidales bacterium
AGTCACGGTGTGTCTTTAAGACACGCCGTGACTCGTGTTTATTATTCTCCTTGTTTATAGATAATAGCATTGATGGTTACATCATCACCACCCATATTGATGGTCATTCCATAAGGCTTATCATCAGAAAGTTTGATTTGAGCATCTCCGGCTTTTCCGGTCAACTGCTGCCAAATAGTTACTGCTTGATGAACTCCGGTTCCTCCTGTTGGATGTCCCCAACCAATTAAACCGCCGGTTGTATTTATTGGGATTATTCCATCGCGTTTGGTGTTTCCGTTGGCTACAAAATCACAACCTTCACCCGGTTTAGCCAATCCTAAAGCTTCAACAGTAAGGATTCCAGCAATAGAAAAACAGTCGTGCAATTCTACTGTTCCAATTTGATCGATTGTTAAGCCCGTTTGATCAAACACCTTTTGAATGGCTGTTTTAATGGCTTGTAATTCTGTTAAATCAGCGGGATCAGAAGTGATATCACGAATAACTTGTGCGTAGCCAATAACTTCAACAGCATCTTTTTTTGCTACTCCAATACGTTCTAAACCTTCTTCTGAAGCAATAATAATTCCGGAAGCGGCATCAGAAACTTTTGAGCAGTCCATATAATTTAGATGGTCGACAAAAACTTTTCCGTTAGGTTCGTTTTTTAAGGAAAGACCATAAGGATCGGGATGAGTATTATGATATTCCTGAGCTGTCGGATCCAGACGAGCATTTTCAATTGCATTGGCATACCATTGTGCCATTCCTTTACGTGCTCTGTCTCTATCGTATTTTTCGAAATAAGCTCCGGCTCTGTCGCTAAACTGACCGGGGAAGAAATAAGCATGCCCGTTTTTACGTTTTTTAAACCATCCGGCATAGGCTAAAATATCGGCTCCGTAAATTGCTTTCACGGTATTTTGAACTTCCACACCCATACTTAAAACCACATCGGATGTTTCGGCTAAAATAGATTTTATACCACTTACCAAAGCAAGAGATCCAGATCCGCAAGCACCTTCTACACTTGTAGCCGGTTTAAACTCCAAATTTTTATCTATCATTGGAAAAAATCCGGGAAGGTTGCCTTGTTTATTAAATTTTGCAGCCATAAAATTACCCAGTACACTTTCGTCAACACTTTTTCCTCCGCCTTTAATTTGAGTTAATACACCTTGTCCGGCTTCTTTTAGATAATGCTCTAAGCCCGGGCGTTCTTTTTTAGGATTGAATTCTTTTCGTCCGGTTCCCATTGAAATAGTGTTATAACCGGCTGTCATATATATTTTTCGTCTTAATTTTTTCATCTTTTTTAATTTAAAAGGCTAATAAAAGCTTATTCAAAATAATTATTTACCGGTCCAAATGCATGGAAAAATCCGGTTAGCATAACTGTATTTACATCATTGGTATTAGCAGCAACACCATCAGCTACTAATTTTTTACCGATAGCATTGGAGCGTGCTCCATATCTAAGTCCTAATTGAGCTCCAAGATTATCCATAGTCTTCATATTGGCAAAGAAAGCGGTAAATATTTCGTCTTTGTTTTTCTTACGAATTACAGCTTTCCAAGGCATAAATCCTTCAGGTAATGCACCAAGAGCAGCATCGCATTTTTCGGCAAAATCAGCAAAATTTACATAAGCTTTTTTCTCAGGATCGTAGGCTGCAACGGCTTTCCCTCTTTCGTATTTTAAGAAACCATCTTTTTGTGCTCCACTACTCATTTGTCCGCCTTTAATTCCCATTTCGATAAACTGATCGAGAATATTGCTATGCAATTCTTCATCGGGCATATAAGGATCCATCACATTTAGGATAAACTTCATTACATCAATACCAACATAATCCATCAACTGAAAAATTCCCATAGGGCGAACCAAGAAATCCTGACTTACTTTATTAATCATATAAACAGCTTCGGGCCAAGAGTAGTTTGTTGTTAAAGCTTTAGCTTCATTAATACCGTGTAAGCCATCGCGCATAAAATGACCGTTGCCAATAAAGCCTGCAATATCGTTGGCAGGGACAATAATTTTTTTCAGTCCTTTTGCATAAGCATAAGCAAAATCAACCATAACAGTATCGGTATTTTCTGTTGTAATTAACTCAACGAGTTTCTGAACAGCAGGAGGGTTGTAGAAATGAAAACCTAAAACACGACCTTTTAAATTGGCTTTTTCTTCAATTAGATGGATAGGCACCGAGCTGGTGTTGGTAAAATACCAAGGTTCATTAGGATTATTTGTGTCGATTTGAGAGAGAATTTTTACTTTCAAATCGGGGTTTTCGCTAACCGCTTCAAAAATAAGATGGGAGCGATAAGCTACTTCCATAGCTGTAGTTGGACGAATAACATTCATAACATCAAAAATATACTGATCGATGATTTCGCCATTTTCAATCAGATCGGCTCTATCGGCATAAACGGAACGTAACCAAACGGTTTGTTTTTCAGCAATTTTTCGTACTTGTCCTTTTATGTATGGTAATAATCCCGAAAGACCTTCATCAGATAGGTCGATAGCATTTAGTACAAAGGTTTTCCCTTTGTTTTCCGGTTTTAGGCTAAGATTGGTCATTTCAACCGCGGTTAGGAGAAGAATTCCGCTACCCATTTTTCCGGCTGCACCTAAAACGCTTACGTTTTGTAATTTTTCGTCGTATGTCATTTTATATATTATTTATTTTGTTTTTTTATGATTGTCTTAAAATTTCTTTGCGAACGGCGAAGCCCTCAACAGTGTTAAACTCTGTGTTCCCTTTGTGTAGCTCAGTGTAACAGCTTTTTATTATACCACAAAGGAGCTCTAGGTCTCTCAAAGTATCACAAAGAGATTACCAATTAGGCTTGCGTTTTTCTAAGAAAGCTTTCATTCCTTCTTCGCCTTCAGAATTTTTCCCGAATAAAGCTCCGAATTGAGATGCTTCCAAAGCTTCACCATCGGCGAAAGCCATATCTAAACCTTGCAATGTTGTTTCTTTTACTTTTTGAATAGCTTGAGGTCCTTTGGATGCTATATTTTTAGCGATAGCAAAACAAGTGTCGAGCAAGTCTTCGGGTTCTACTACTTTTTGAACTAATTTCAAGCGTAAAGCTTCATCGGCTTTAATCATATCTGCTGTCATTAAAAGGTAGAGTGCATCGGCAGGACCAATAAGACGAGCAAGACGTTGAGTGCCGGCAAAACCTGGAATAAGTCCAAGGTTAACTTCGGGTTGCCCAAATTTAGCTTTGGTACTTGCAATACGAAAATCGCAACTCATTGCTAATTCTAAACCGCCACCAAGGGCAAAACCGTTTACAGCAGCAATAACGGGAACACCTAATTCGGCAAAACTGCTAAAAGTTTTTTGTCCGCGAGTAGAGAATTCTGTTCCTTCTTCGGATGTTTTATTTGCCATTTCTGCAATATCGGCACCGGCTACAAAAGCTTTTCCTTCGCCGGTAATAATGATGGCACGTAAGTCAGTATCGTCTTTAAATTCAGCAATGGCTTTATCCATTTCTTCAAAAAAACGGGTGTTTAAAGCATTCATTGCTTGAGGACGACTTATGGTAACAAGTGCAATATTATCAGTTTTATCAATTTTTAATATTTCGTAGGTCATAAAGCTATTTTTTTTGATTTTTTGAAAAATCGTCAATATCGTTTTAATGTCTGATAATCAGTGATATAAAATAATATTATTTTCCAATTTCAAATGTATGCATAATATTTTTTTTGGACAAGTAATTTTGCTTAATTAGGCTTTATGGAAGCTAATTTAGAAAGTATTCAAGGGGAATATCAAGTTCAGAGTACAGAGAAAAACTACCTTTGCAGATACAAACCTAAATAATTGGAATGAATACCATAGTTGATCAGATATTAATTTTAGGCATACTGGCAGTAGTTGGTGTTATTGCTTTCCGCTTTAAAATATTAAAAGAAGATGCTAAGGGAGTAATAGAAAAAATTATCTTCTACATTAGTCTGCCTCTATTGATTGTTACAAAACTTTCTACTCTCGAATTTACTGATGAAATTCTTCGTAATGCAGGATTGGTTATTCTATTTACTTATGGGATAATGTTTTTTCAGCTTTTTTTAGGGAAGTTGAGCGCTCGGATTTTTGGATTGAAAAAACCGCAAGCCGTTATTCATAGTTTGCATTATATGTTTGGGAATATTGTGTTTTTGGGGTTTCCGCTTTTAGATGCTTTAATGCCCGGAGGAGAAGCTTTGCTTTATGCCGCTTTATATCAATTAGTTTTAAATACCATTTTATGGTCGTATGGAGTAATACAGCTTGATCCCGGCAATAAACAAAGAGGGCTGGGACAATTGAAAAAACTAGTGAATCCAAATACTATTGCTTTGGTTCTGGGTTTGCTAATGATGTTGCTTTCGCTGCGTTTCCCACCTCTTTTGCAAAAAGCGTTTAGTGGGTTGGGAAGTACTACTTTGTATTTAGCAATGCTTTATATTGGGATATTATTGGCGCAAATGAAAATAAAAGAAGTATTTAAACTTTCTATATTCACCTTTAGTTTTAATAAACTGATTTTAAGTCCGGTAATTTTCCTTTTTTTCTTTCATTTTTTGATTAAATATTTTGCAATTCCTTTAAATGCAACTGCTTTTACCGTTTTAATTTTAGAATCGGCTATGCCGGCTATGACTATTTTAGTGCTTTTGGCTAAACGTTTTGGTGCTGATGATTCTCTTGCAATGAAAAACTTTTTTGTAAGTACTATTTTGAGTTTAATCAGTTTGCCCTTTATTCTTTATTTGTTGCAGTGGGTACAAACATAGCGATTGTATTTTTTATTTAAATGAATAATCTGATATAGAAAAACAGACAAAAACTATATCTTTGCATTTCGCTTATTTAGACGTGGGAAATGATAATAAAGCTAGATAGCGAACCGAGGCAGTAAAAGAGTTTTTTAATAACTCGAAATAATTTAAGCAGCCGAGCTCACGACAGATGGCGAAATGATAATAAAGCCCAGATGGCGAAATTGGTAGACGCGCTGGTTTCAGGGACCAGTGGCCGTAAGGCTGTGCAGGTTCGACTCCTGTTCTGGGCACAAGAAAAAGATCGTATACGATTAAATAAAAAAAGGGACTGTCTCAAAAGGACAGTCCCTTTTCGTGATATAATAATTTAATTGAATTTTTTAAGGATCTTCTTTACAGCATCTTTATGAATAGTAAATCCCATCATTTTTAATTTTACATAATCTTGAGAGAAGAAATAATATCCAAATTCGGCTGCTTCGGGACTGTTATTTCTCGATCCGCTACTGGAATCTTTAATCAAATACCAGTCTGCGCCGTCTTTTTCTAAATATCCAACTAAATGCATACCGTGGTCGTCGGTGGTTGTTTTATTTGAAAAGCGAAACTGACGTGCATCTTCGTCGATATATTCCGATGGAATATCGTAAGTAGGGACTAATGCGCATTGTGTAGAACGAACAAAACCCGATTCTGAAACATCGCCTCCAATACTCATAGTGTATCCATTACGAATAGCTTTTTTAATTACTGCCATAAAATCATCTAATGGAATATTGTAATAATCTTTGCTGTGCCACCAGTTATCAGGAACTTTATATTCTACTTGTTGCCAATAAGGTTCTTGTTTGTAAGATAGAATCTCTACATAATTATCGGGATTGAGTTTTAGATAATCACTTGCAAATGATTTAGGTGTATAGCTTTTATTATCAATAACAAATGATTGAGGAGGGACTCCAATATGATAATTCATAATGCTTTTTATTGTGGCTATAACTGTTTCTTCGTTCCAAGCATTATTTTCTTTTACCGAATTCAAATAAGTTTTCATTTCGGCAAACATGTCTGCATGAGAATGGAATTTTCTATTATTCAATAATCCGCTGTATTCTGAATAAGGAACTAAACCATAGTCTTTTATAATTCTTGTTACTGCATTTCCTTCAGATCCTTCATCGAAAACAGAATTTCCTCTTTCTTGAACAAATCGTTTGGCTTTTTCTACATATTCCCAATAAACAACGTAAATTTCCGATAATTTTACTTCTTTATTTGTTAAACGTTTTACTTCTGATTCGTAAAAAGAGATAGTTGAATACGCCCAGCAGCTACCTGCATTACCTTGAGAAATTACGGGTGTAGACCATTCGCGTTTGTATAGATTTACTTTATTCGGGAGCTCTAATCCTGACTGATCCATCATAAAAAATTTATCCTTTTTCGTAGGATTCATCTTTTTCTTGATTGCACTAACGTCTTTTAAAATAGAGTTGACATAAAATCCAGCTTCGTATTCAACAAAGGTAGATTTATCTTTTTTCTGTGCTATTGCTACGGGAGATAGTACCGAAAAGACAAAAAATAATATTATGATTCTTTTCATAGATAAAAATTTATGTTATTAAATTATATTTTACCAACAATTATGGTAGTGCAAATATATTGTTTTATTAAATTTTGGTATAAAAAAAAGACGAAACTATTAGTTCCGTCTTTTTACTTTTTTATTTTGATATTTTATTTATCATCTTGAGGTACGCCAACAGTAATGTCTGCTGTAATGGAATAATTAAAGCTAATGGCAAAGCCTGTTTCGCTAACATGTCCTCCCA
>JAGGWH010000070.1 GCA_021157585.1 Bacteroidales bacterium
ATTGAAGAAGGAATTGATTTGTATATAAAAATAATGAATGAAATTTTGTAAAAATAGATGATATGAAACTTTGGGATAAAGGATATTCAACAGATACAATTATTGAACGTTTTACTGTTGGTAATGATAGAATACTTGATTTAAAACTGGCAAAATACGATGTTCAGGGCAATAGTGCACACGCAAAAATGCTTCATAAAATAAACCTTCTTACGGATAAAGAACTGAAAGATATTCTTCAAGCTTTGGATGAAATTCAGGAAACAATAGATAATGGTAGTTTTACAATTGAAGATTCTTTTGAAGATGTTCACAGTAAAATAGAGTTTGAACTTACAAAGAAAATAGGAGAAGCAGGGAAAAAGATTCACACGGCACGTTCGCGTAACGATCAGGTTTTAGTGGATTTGCATTTATATGTTAAAGATGAGATTGACGAAATAAAGGTTTTAACTAAAGAATTGTTCGACACACTTATTTCCTTGAGTGATAAGCATAAAGAGGTGCTGATTCCAGGCTATACACATTTCCAGTTGGCAATGCCTTCTTCTTTTGGACTTTGGTTTTCGGCTTATGCTGAGAGTTTGATTGATGATATCAATTTTCTAAATGTTGCATATAAAATTAGCGATCAAAATCCACTGGGTTCTGCTGCGGGTTATGGAACTTCTTTTCCTATCGATCGGGAAATGACCACCGAATTACTCGGTTTTGAAACGATGAAGTATAATGTAATTGCGGCTCAAATGAGTCGTGGTAAATTGGAAAAGTCTTTGGCTTTTGCTTTAGCCTCTGTGGCAGGAACGCTCTCCAAAATGTCTTCTGACATTATTTTGTTTATGAATCAGGGTTTTAATTTTTTGGGATTTCCAAAAGAGCTCACGACGGGTTCTAGCATTATGCCGCATAAACAAAACCCCGATGTTTTTGAGTTGGTGCGAGCAAAATCAAATAAAATTCAAAATTTACCCGTAGAAATAACAATGATCACCAATAATTTAACGAGTGGTTATCATCGTGATTATCAATTATTAAAAGGAAGTTTAATGGAAGCTATTGAATTAATGAAGGATAATTTGGAAGTCAGTAATTTTATGCTTCAGCGGGTTGAGATTAAGGAGAATATTATTGATAAAAAGGAGTACGATTATCTTTTTTCTGTTGAAGAAGTAAATAAGCTGGTGATGCAAGGTTTGCCTTTTAGAGAAGCCTATAAGAAAGTTGGAAAAGCTATTTTGGAAAATGATTTCAATCCAGAGAGAAAAGTGGAGCATAGCCATGCGGGTAGTATTGGGAATTTATGTTTGGATGAGATAAAGGCTAAGTTTGAGCGGACTTACTAGCTCTCTTTTGTAGTGCTCTCTTCGACTACGCTCAGAGAGCTGTAAATGGAGTTGAGTGTGGAGAAATGCTGACTTCGGCTTCGCTTGGTTAGCGATATAGGGCGTCGAGCGAAGGTGAAATAGGATGTTGAGCGAAGTCGAAACATTATTTCACCTCAAAATCAAACATTTCTTTATCTCCAATAAATCCTTGTAGGCGGTCGCCGATAGAAACAGGACCAACGCCTGCCGGTGTTCCGGTATAAATTAAATCGCCCATCTTCAGACTTACAAACTGGGAGATATAGGCAATGATTTCATCAATGCTAAAAATCATATCTTTTGTATTTCCAATCTGACGAATTTCATTATTAATTTTCAAATCGAAATCGAAATTTTGAATATCGGTAAAATGCGATTTTGGTAGAAACTTACCTAGTGGAGCAGCATGATCAAAAGCTTTAGCAATTTCCCAAGGCAAACCTTTAGCTTTGGCTGCAGCTTGCAAATCGCGTGCTGTGAAATCGATACCTAAACCAATTTCCTCATAATAATTATGCGCAAATTTTTCTTGAATATATCTGCCTACTTTACCAATTTTTACCACTACTTCCAGTTCATACTGAATATCTTCCGAAAAATCAGGATAGAAAAAAGGCCTGTTTTTAAGCAATAAAGATGTTTCCGGCTTCATAAAAAAGACAGGTTTTTTAGGAACGGGATTATTTAATTCTTTGGCGTGGTCTATGTAATTACGACCAATACAGATTATTTTCATTGGTTTTAAGTTTTTAGTTTGAAGTTTCAAGTTTTGACTTAAGCTTATTTATCAGCTTTAGGCCTTAAACTTTCAACATAGAACATTTTTTAGAACAACTTCATATTGCCCAAATTACTACTTTTTAATTTTAGTCTAGTGATTACTTTTTTGGTTGATAATGGAAAATCGCCTTTCATCATCCAATCGTA
Source organism: Bacteroidales bacterium (assembly GCA_021157585.1). NCBI lineage: Bacteria > Pseudomonadati > Bacteroidota > Bacteroidia > Bacteroidales > Bacteroidales bacterium. The sequence goes on from JAGGWH010000070.1 coordinate 2,292, forward strand.
ATAAGACGATTCTTTTTTGAATACTTCGCTTACTAATTTGCCTTTATGCTTACCAAAGTTTATCACTTCCTCGTCTTTATCGTTATACACTATAAATCCTATTAAATCTACATTTCTGTTTACTCTGGAGAATTCTGCTAAAGCCTTAACATCGTTTACAACGGGTTGGCTAATATTTCCGGCTTTGTCTTTAAAATCAACTCCTTTGTACCTATCGAGTTGAGCCAAAAGAACCTCATAAGTTGCTAAGGTATCAGCTTCGGCGCTATGTGCATTCTCTAAATCTTTACCACAATAATATTTATAAGCAGCTACTAAAGTGCGTTGTTCCATCTTGTGAAAGATGTTTTGAACATCTACAAGTTGTCTTCCTTCAACATCAAAATCGATATCGGCGCGTAAAAATTCTTCAACCAAAAGAGGAATATCAAATCTATTGGAATTATATCCGGCTAAATCGCAGTTTTGTAAGAATTGATAAAGTCCTTTTGCCAGTTGTTTAAAAGTAGGCTCGTCTTTTACATCTTCATCATAAATACCGTGTATAGCCGATGTTTCAGCAGGTATTGGTATCTCAGGATTAATACGTCGGGTTTTAATCTCCTTTTTACCATCGGGATGAATTTTTACAATACTAATTTCCACTATACGATCTGTAGCAACTTTTATTCCTGTTGTTTCCAAATCGAAAAAGGCGATAGGTCGTTTTAATTTTAGCTCCATTATTCTGTTTTTTTGCTCGACAAAGGTAGGTAATTTCCTCTTGTATGTGAATGAAAAAGCCGAATAAGATAGCGTTCTTATCCGGCTTATTTTTAGTTAATTGTAATATTAAATACTTTGATTAGTATCAAAATTTTCGATGTATTCGCGTAGGCGTTTAAGATATAATCCTCCCAAAGCTCCGTCAACTACACGATGGTCGTAAGCCAATGATAGCATCATAATGCTTCGGATACCAATTGTATCGCCTTCAGGAGTTTCAATAACTACCGGACGTTTAACAATGGCTCCCAAACCTAATATCGCCACTTGTGGCTGATTGATAATTGGTGTTCCTGTTAAACTATCGAAACTACCGAAATTAGTAACGGTAAATGTACCTCCGCTAATTTCATCGGGCATTAATTTATTAGCCCTTGCACGAGTAGCTAAGTCGTTTACCGTTTTAGCCATTCCTATAAGATTTCGCTGATCTGCGTTCTTAATCACAGGGACTATCAAATTACCATTTGGCAAAGCTGCTGCCATACCAATATGGATATTTTTCCGATAGATGATATTATTACCATCAACAGAAATATTTAATCCGGGATAATCGCGTAATGCTTTTGCGGCAGCATCGATAAAAATAGGTGTGTAAGTAATTTTTTCACCTTCACGTTTTAAGAAACCATCCTTTACCCTATTTCTCCAATTTACAATCTTGGTAACATCGGCTTCAATAAAAGAAGTGACGTGAGGAGAAACTTGTTTAGACATAACCATATGATCGGCAATTAGCTTACGCATACGTCCCATTTCTTCAATACGGTCGCCGGTTCCAACGGCAACTTTCTCGCCCATCGCTTTTACCGGTTTAGTTGGAGGTGTTTTTGTAATGGCTGTTTTTTCTTTTTCTCTGTTTTCCAGATAATTTAGGACATCCTGTTTGGTTACACGACCTGCTTTTCCACTTCCCGCAATTTTTTCTAATTCTTCAAATGCAATGTTTTCTTCTTTGGCAATGCTTTTCACCAATGGAGAATAAAAACGACTAGAAGTTTTGAAGTCAGAAGGTGTTGGCTCTTCCACAATAATTTCTTTCGTAGCTTCTTCTATTTCCTTATTAATTTGATCGACTTTAAGATCGGTAGTTGCTTTTTCTTCAACAGGAGTTTCAGCATCTTCACCATCCATTTCGATAATAGCAATTAAAGCTCCTACGTCAACCACATCACCCTCTTCAAAAAAGATTTCGGTTAAAATGCCATCAACTGGAGAAGGAATTTCCGAGTCTACTTTATCGGTTGCTATTTCTAAAATAGCATCATCTTCTTCAATAGTATCACCAACAGCTTTTAACCATTTGGTAATAGTTGCTTCTATAATGCTTTCGCCCAATTTGGGCATGACAATTTCAAATTTCGCCATCGTGTTTCTTTTATATTATTGTCAGTTATTTACTGAAATTATGTTATCATTTTTTTTCGTCTGCAAATATACAAAAATTATATAATGTGGAATAATTCTAAATAAAGATTTGGGATAAAAAAAAGCCACTTGAAGATTTCCAACAAACGGCTTGATTTTCTTTATTCTATCTATTCAACTATGGTGTTCCATCCATGAGTATCTTCCAACTCTCCTAATTGTATACCTAAAAGAGTATCGTATAGTTTTTGAGAGACAGGACCCGCTTTACCGTCTTTTGCAAATTCATAAGTTTTATTTCTCTCACGATCAACTATTTTTCTGATTGGAGAAATAATAGCTGCAGTTCCACAAGCGCCAGCTTCATCAAAAGTGTTGAGTTCATCAACAGAAACTCGTCGTAAATCAACATCTAAACCAATATCCTTTGCAATCTGCCGTAAACTCATATTGGTAATCGAAGGAAGGATAGTGTTACTTTCGGGAGTAACATAAGTATTTCCTTTTATTCCAAAGAAATTAGCAGGTCCGGCTTCGTCGATATATTTTTTCTCTTTGGCATCTAAGAAAAGAACAGAAGCAAAGCCTTCCTTGTGAGCACGGTCGGCAGGACGCAAAGAAGCAGCATAATTTCCACCAACTTTAATATGTCCCGTTCCTAAGGGAGCAGCGCGATCGTAATCCCTAACTAACTGAATATCTACCGGCTTAAAACCTTCCTTAAAATAAGGTCCAACGGGAGCAACAAAAACCAAGAACATATACTCTTCGGCAGGTTTAACACCCACTTGTGGTCCGGAACCAAAAAGCAGAGGTCGAAGATATAGGCTGGCTCCTGTTCCATAAGGAGGAACAAAGCGTTCGTTCATCTTGATGGCAGTTGTAATTGATTTGAAAAAGACATCATCAGGAACTTCTGCCATCATAATTCCTTGTGCAGAACGTCTCATACGTTTCGCGTTTTCTTTCCAACGGAATAAACGGATTTTACCGTCTTTTCCACGAAAAGCTTTTAATCCTTCAAAGGCTTCTTGGCCATAATGTAAGGCTGTTGCAGCCATATGAATATTGATAGTTTCGGAAGAAGAGATTTCCATTTCGCCCCATTTTCCATCACGGAAATAAGTACGAACATTATAATCTGTTTTAAAATATCCAAAGGGTAATTCACCCCAAGCTATATTTTCCATATCGTTATTTGTTTGATTTGTTTATGTGTGCTAAAATACGAAATATTAATGAATTTTTCTTTTGATTAAATTGCTTAAAAATCATAATTTTATGTAAAAACGGACTTAATTTTTCAGGGAATTTTAGGTTTATTCCTACTTTCTGCCAGAAAGGTTATATTTTTGATTAAAATATTTGCTTGATGTTAAAAACAGAATGGTTAAAATATGAGTTAAAATTTAAACTTCCTGCCGGAACATCTCGCGGTATTCTGAAAACCAAGGAAACTTATTTTTTAAAAGTTTGGGACGATGCCCTTCCTACTGTTTTTGGTTTAGGCGAATGTAATTTATTTAAAGGCTTGAGTTTTGATGATAAGCCTAAATATGAACAGATACTCAACAAAATATCTGAACAACCTTATTTTTATATAAAAAATTTGCATAATGCTTTACTCGATTGGCCAAGCATTCGTTTTGGTTTGGAAATGGCATTTATCGATTTTCTTCAAGGAGGAAAACGAAATCTTTTCTCTTCTGAATTTTCTCAATCTTCAGTAGGAATTCCTATTAATGGTTTAATTTGGATGGGAGAAAAATCGTTTATGAAAGAGCAGATTAGAAGCAAGATAAAGCAAGGATTTCGATGCTTGAAATTGAAAATTGGGGCTATTGATTTTGATGATGAAGTAGATCTGCTGAAAGCTATTCGTTCTGAGTTTTCCAGTAATGTTTTAGAGCTTCGTGTGGATGCTAATGGTGCATTTAAACCCAAAGAGGCTTTGAAAAAGCTTAATGCTCTATCAAAATTTCATATTCATTCAATAGAACAACCTATTCGCCAAGGTCAGAGAAAAGAAATGGCAAAACTTTGTGCTAAAACACCTTTACCTATTGCTCTTGATGAGGAACTAATCGGAATTTTTGAACCTCTAATAAAAGCTCAATTATTAGATGATATTAAACCTCAATATATTATTTTAAAACCGGCTTTATTGGGTGGCTTTGCTGCTTCTGATGAATGGATAAAGCTTGCCGACAAACGAAATATTTCTTGGTGGATTACTTCAGCTTTGGAAAGTAATATTGGACTGAATGCCATTGCGCAATGGACTTATTCTAAAAAGAATTCTATGTTTCAGGGTTTGGGAACAGGACAGCTTTTTACAAATAATATTGAGAGTCCTTTACAAATAAAACAAGCCGAGCTTTGGCTAAATACAGATAAGAATTGGGAACTTAATAATTTACAATTTGATTCGTGAGTCAGCCTTGGGAAACATATACGACTTTAAGGCTGAATGGGGAAAATTATTCTCGTCAGGAGTTACTTTTATGCTCTAAAGCTAAACTTAAGAATTCAAAGAATCCCGAATGGGAAAAAGTAATTTTTAGGTTTATTGTAGAATGGCTGAATAATAAAAATAATGTTGTTGTAAAAACTTCCGGCTCGACGGGAAATCCAAAGAATATTTTAATTGAAAAGAATAGAATGATTGATAGTGCTAAAGCGACTAATACTTTTTTTGATTTAGATAAAAGTAAAAAGGCTTTACTCTGTCTTTCGGCTGATTATATTGCAGGAAAGATGATGATAGTTCGGGCATTTGTTGGTGGTTTTGATTTACATTATGCTGAAACAAAAAGTGATGTTCTTTTGAAAAATAATGTAAACTTTGATTTTACCGCTGTCGTTCCTTTGCAATTAGAATCGGTTTTGAAATCGGAAAATGCTTTGCCTATAAATCGGATAAAGAAAATTATTGTTGGTGGTGTTGCTTTACGTAAAGATTTGATTCAAAAATTGGAGCAAGTGGAAACTGAAGTTTGGGCGACATATGGAATGACCGAAACGATTACTCATATTGCTTTGCAAAGATTAAATGGAAAGCATAAGACAGATTATTTTCAAGCACTTCCAAATATTGAATTTCAGCTTGATGAAAGGAACTGCTTACGAATAAATGCTCCTTTGGTGAGTTTAAATCCCATCCAGACTAATGACGAGGTAATCTTGTTAAACTCTCAACAATTTCGTTTTTTAGGTAGAGCTGATTTTATAATAAATTCCGGAGGTATTAAACTGTCTCCTGAAATTCTGGAACAAAAAATGGCTTTATATATAGAAACTTGTTTTGCTTTTAGCTCCGTAAAAGATGAGGTTTTAGGCGAGAGATTGGTGTTGGTAATAGAAAGTAAGCCTTATTCAGAAGCGAAATTTAATAAATTAAATGAAATCTTGAAGACCATTTTAAATAGGTTTGAAGAGCCAAAAGAGATTATTTTCTCTGATAATTTCCCAAGAATGACTAATGGTAAATTAAATAGGATTAAGCTGAAAGAAGAAATTTCGTAAATATTTAAGACTGATAGAAATAATATGCCTAATTAAAATTTAAGCGATAGCTTTAAATTTATTCTTCTGGGCGTTAGATAATTAGGTACTAAATAAACGTAATTAGAATTATCTTTTACCCAAAGATAGGAAACAACATTTTTAATATCCAGAAGATTAAGAACTTCTAAAGTAATATCTGCGTTGGTAAATTGCTTGGCAATTTTATTGTTCATCCTTTTGCTATTGGGACCGATTAGCTCATAAGCAAAGCCGATATCGACGCGACGATAAGCCGGTGTGCGTGTTACTACTGTTTGAAAATCTCTATCGGGATAATAAACAGGTAATCCTGTGCCAAACGAGAGATTCATATTCATTTTAAAAGTTGGCAACATAGGTAAATAGTCCTGAAAAAATAAAGAAATAGCAACTCTTTGGTCTGTTGGACGCGGAATCCAAATATTTTCAGCAGGAGTTTCCGAACTATTGAAATAGGAATTATAGAAATTATCGCGTAATATTTCGTTGGTTTGCATAACAGAAATACTTAACCAAGATTCCAGACCTTCCACAAACTCTCCGTTTATTTTCATATCTATTCCTGTAGCATACCCTCTTGAACTATTTTCGCCACTATAAATTAAGCGTACATTATCAACAATAAAAGGTATCAAATTATCAAAATGCTTATAATAAAGTTCAGTAACCATTTTAAATGGTCGGCCCCAAGCATTAAAATTATAATCGCTACCAAGAACAAAATGTATGGATGATTGAGCTTGGATATTGGCATTTAAACTGCCATCAGGTCGGCGCAATTCACGATAAAAAGGCGATTGAAAATATAGTCCGCCGGATAGGCGTAAAAGAATATCTTTTTGCCAATCGGGTTTTACTGCAATAGCAACTCTTGGACTAAAAAGCAATTGTTTATTGTAATCCCAATAATTTACTCGGCTACCAGCTGTAAGAAAAAGTTCATGTTCTCCGGAGTAAAACTTCCAAGAATTTTGAATAAAGCCGCTTATTCTGTTTGAGTTTAATGTGTTATTTGCAAATAAAGTATCATTTAAAACAAAAGGAAAAAAGGTTTGAGCTAAGGGATCGACATATCCTAAAGAGTCTCGTGGATATGGTTTAGAATATCCGGCAGAATCAATCATTACCCACTGGTTTAACTCATCTTCAATGGATTCGTACTGTAGCTTTATTCCCCACTGTAATAGGCCTGTTTGATGTTCGTAAACACCTTGATGTTCAATATTCCAGACTTTAGCATTTAGTTTATTTCGGGCATGGTTTAAATATGTTCCAACACCTTGCGTTTCTAGTACTTCACCAAAGTCTTCCTGCCCAAGATCTGTTTCTAATTGTCCAATCCAATATTGTCCTTGAATATCGTAATTCTCCTCTTCAATAGACTGAAACGCACTACTGATTAGTTTTAGACTTAGGTTTTTATTGGGCGAATATGTAGTAGTAAAAGCTCCAAAATAAGTATTAAATCTATCAAATTCCTGACCGTCAAAATATATTTTCAGTTGGTAAGCTTCTTTAATGTGACCAAATGCTGTTTCACGATTTTCGGGAATCAGTTTATAACTATTTCGACTGTAATTGCCTAAAAAAGAAAAATTCCATTTTTTATTTGGTTGAAAGCCTATTAAAGTCTGAATATCGCTAAATGAAGGTTGATATTCGCCTTTGGTATCCAAGCTGCTTAGTAAGTATTGGTTTGTTTTTTGACGAAAACCAATTAAGTACGTAAGTTTTTTATCCAGTAATGCATCTTCAAGATGTAGAGAAGCTCCGAGTAAGCTTAATTTAATGGAGCCCTTAAATTGTGTCGGACGACGATATTTTATATCGAGAACAGAAGCCATTTTATCTCCGTATTTTGCTTCAAATCCACCTGCCGAAAAAAGTATAGAAGATACCAAATCGGAATTTATAAAGCTAAGTCCCTCCTGCTCCCCTGAACGGGTTAAAAGTGGACGATAAATTTCTATGCCATTTACATAAATAAGATTCTCGTCAAAACTACCTCCGCGCACAGAATATTGAGAGCTTAGCTCATTATTTGATGATACGCCTGGTAGTGTTTTTATTAAAGATTCTACATTGCCGCTAACACCTGATATTACCTGAACTGCTTGAGGATCGATACGAGTAAGAGTAGTTTTCCTAATTTCTTTATCTTCTACTATTACATCGGCTAATTGCTTAGTAGCCTGAAAAAGAGTTATATTCAGATTGCGTTTTTGTCCTGCTTTAAGCTGTATCTTTACTTCTTCAGTCTGAAATCCAATAAAAGAAAATTGAATTGTTAGTAATTTATTAGCCGGAATAGTCAGTTGGTAATTTCCATTTCCATCAGAAACATTACCTCCTTTTTCATTTAGGATTAAAATATTAGTGAGGGGGACAGCCAGCCCATTTTCATCGGTTATATTACCATAAACAAGGGCTGTTTGAGATTGTTGAGCAAAGGAACTACTAATGACAAAAAGAGCAAAGCCGATTGTAAATAGTGACTTTTTTATATTAGAAAGTGTTTGGTAGAGTAGTTCTGTTAGCATTTTTCCTGACTGTGAAGCAAATATACTTATTTTTTAAAACGCCATTTACTGATTAATATTCTTTGTAAAAAGAAAAATTTAGGCAAAAAAAATGCTGTTTGAAATCAAACAGCATCTTTTAAAATATTTTTACAACTTATTTGGCAGTATAAAAGCCAGCTTCTTTTGCATCTTTTAAAGCAATTGAGATACCTTTTTTGCTTATTATACGCATACCTTTAGCAGATACTTTTAAAGTTATAAATCTATCCTCTTCCGGGATAAAAAATTTCTTTGTATGTAGATTAGGATAAAACTTTCTTCTAGTTTTAGCGTGAGAGTGAGAAACATTGTTTCCTGATATCACCTTTTTTCCTGTTATTTCGCAAATTCTTGACATCTTTCTTTAATTTAAATTCTTATTCCTGAAAAACGGACTGCAAAATACGTGATTATTTCTTGAAAAAACAACCCTTTTTTAAAATTATTTATGAAATTATCATGCCCTTATAATACATTTTATAATATATAGATACACAGCCCATTACGCTCTTATTATTAGCGATTTATTTTTTAATTCCCGTTGTTACAGCTCCTGTTTCATAATCTAGTTCTGAACCTCCCGTAGAATGTGGAATCATATATATACTGAGTAAGACAATAAAAGCTATTATTGGCCACAAACGGTTATTTTTGTTTTTGCGTAAAACAAAGAAAGCAATTAGCCAAAAGATAAAAGCAAAAAGAGTTTTATTATCTGTCCAGTCGCCACCAAAAGGCCAGCCTGTCCACAAATCTCCAAATGCATACAACTGAACTATTGGACCTAAAATCATACCACCAATACCAAGAGTAATTAGTGTAATAGTAGTGTATAAGTATGTTCGTTTTCCGTTTACTAATGCTTCAATACCTGTACGAGTAGAATAAAGCATAGCCAAAAACATTAATATTACATGAGGAACAAGAATAAAGCCGGGAACAGCTCCCTTAAATCGAATAACAACAGGCTCTTCGCTTAGATTATAATGCTTACCTTTATATTCAAGAGAAACAGTATATTCTAACTTTCCTGCCGGTGGTTGGTTAGGTAAAAATGCATTTAAACATTCTCCATTATATTTCATTTCCAGCATCTTCCAATCTTCTTTACTTCTATAATGGCGATATTTAACCATACCTTTAACATCCGAAGGTAGCTTAAGATTTATTGGAGCATCAGATTCCCCACCTTGTGTAGTAAGTAGTTTGAATTTGTAAGTTTCACCATTAAGTTCAACTTCTGCTTTTTTTGGGTAAGTTGGACCGGTTGCACGCTGATAAACAGCGGCACTTAATGTGAAAATAACAGCAAAAATCCAGAGTAAAGTATACTTTGTTTTTGAAGACATAATTTTATATTTGCGGCAAAATTAATAATTTCCGATAAAAAGCATCGTAAAAAATTTCTTCATCTATTATGTTTATTTTTGTCAGCACAAAAAACTAAAAAGATATAATGACTACTACAAGTTCAAAAACAAGTCGGTCTTCTCTTATTTTACTGACGTCCCTTTTTTTTATGTGGGGATTTATTACCGTTTTAAACGATATTCTCATTCCTCATCTCAAAGCTGTTTTTGAACTAAGCTATTTGGAAGCAATGCTTATACAATTTGCATTTTTTGGCGCTTACTTTATAGGCGGTTTTGGATATTTTCTTATTTCAATGTTTTCGGGAGACCCGATTAGTAAAATAGGTTATAAAAACGGGATTATCATTGGGTTATTGATGTCAGCTTTAGGAACAATATTATTTTATCCGGCAGCACATTTTCAGATATATGGCTTTTTCTTAACGGCTCTATTTATTTTGGGACTTGGTTTTGCCATGTTACAAATTGCAGCGAACCCCTATGTAGCCATATTAGGTCCGCAGGAGAGTGCATCTTCTCGTTTAAATTTATCACAAGGTTTCAATTCTTTCGGAACAACTATTGGTCCTATTTTAGGTGGTTATTTTATATTCGAATATTTTAAGAATGTGGAAAACGGAGCCGATTCAGTTGTAATTCCTTATTTGGTATTAACTGCTATGCTTTTGCTTTTGGCTATAATGATAAAAGGAGCTAAACTTCCTCGATTTGTAAATACAACAGCTGTGACCAAAGGCGCAGGGGCTCTGAAATTTAGACAGTTGAGGTTTGGCGCTCTCGCAATTTTTCTTTACGTAGGTGCAGAAGTTGCTATCGGAAGTTTTTTAATTAGTTTTTTGGGATTAGAAAAAATTGCGGGATTAAGTACAGCACAAGCCAGTCCCTTTGTAGCATTTTATTGGGGCGGAGCAATGATAGGTCGTTTTTTGGGGGCTATTTCTCTTAGTCAGATGAATAAAAAGAATAAGTTAGTCTCTATGCTGATAGTGTCATTTTTAGCATTTAGCATTGTTTATCTGGCTGTTTACCTTAAAACGAACATTAATTTCGAACAAATAATACCGTATTTTATATTCTTATTTCTTAATTATTTGGCTTTTATTATTGGTCGTTCATTAGCCGGAAGAACTTTAGCAATTTTTGCTATGATTCCAATTGCACTTCTTCTTATAGGTATTTTCGGAAGTAGCGTATGGGCAATGTGGGCCATTCTTGGAATAGGAATTTTTAATTCAATAATGTGGTCGAATATTTTCACATTGGCAATTAAAGGACTTGGCGATTATACCAGTCAGGGTTCTTCTATTTTAGTTATGTTTATTGTTGGTGGTGCTATTATTCCACCTATTCAAGGAGCTGCTGCTGATGTTGTTGGCGTACAATTGTCATTTTTTGTTCCTATGCTTAGCTATGTTTATTTAGCATATTACGGATGGAAAGGACATTTGGCTAATCAATAAAGTTAGAATTGTTCAATTTACAGACTGTTGCGAATTAGATTATTTTATTGTTATTTCATCGGCAAAAATCCAACTTTTATTTCCTGCTCCTACATGCCAGTCCGGACAGTTTCCTCTATTCTTAGCTAAGACTCTTATAAAACGTACTTTTTGATATGGAACTATATTTATTTTGAATTTTTTTATAATACCGCCGTATTGCTTTTCGTCAACATCATTAGGAATTATACCGGCAAGTTTCCAATCAATACCATTTAAGGATGTGTAAAAACGTACTTCTTGTGGCATAAAAATCCAAGAATAAGCATCTTGAATACAGCCCAATTCAAGCTGTTTAACGATTTGGATTTCCCCCAAATCAAGAACAGCATCTAAATCAACACCATAAAATCCTTGCCAGACACCTGTCTTAAAATTAGTATTTCCTCTAATATGATCGATAAGTGCAAAGTCTCCTCCGGCAGCATATAATTTACTGTATTTATTTACCAATGAGATAGTTGCATTCCCTTCTACTTTGTAAAAATCGGCATCAATAATTTTACTAAACCCAAAATTAGGATGAAAAGCAACAATTTTAAAATGGCTTGATTTATTAATTTTAAATGGGCCTGAATATTTAATAGACTCTCTTGTTGGTGTTGATCCATCGAGCGAATAATATATTTCTGCCTTTGGATATAAATTCCCCATTTCAATAGTCATACTTTTTCTAAAAGTCGATGATGCTGCCAAAATATATGGAGCTGGACAAATATTATTTTTCTTAATTTCTTGAAACGGTCTGTTTTCTAAAACCCTTCCCCATTCCAAATTGAGATTATTGCTTATCGAAAAATCTAATTCGCCACCTTGCATTATATCGCTATGCGAGATATAAGATTTTGGATAATTTACTCCATTGAGTTGAGCCTTTTGAATAAAGAAACTCGTCTTGGAAGCTCCTTTAGCAGAAATAATAAATTCTTTTCCATTCTCTAAATTGAGTGTAGCTTTTTCGAAAGTTGGAGTTCCAACAACATAGGTGTTAGATGCCGGAGTGACGGGATAAAAGCCCAACGCACTCATCACATACCAAGCCGACATCTGACCACAATCTTCGTTTCCACTTAATCCATTGGGTTTATTGGAATATAACTCTGTTTTAATTTGATGAATGAGCTTTTGTGTTTTACCGGGTTTTCCAATGAAATTATATAAATAAGCCATATGATGACTAGGTTCATTGCCATGTGCATATTGTCCTATTAATCCTGTAATATCAGATTGATGTCGGCCTGATAATTCTTCGTTGGTAGTAAATAATTCATCTAGTTTTTTATCAAAGGCATTATCACCACCTAACAAATCTATTAAACGATTTATATCTTGAGGAACAAACAAACTGTATTGCCAAGAATTAGCTTCTGTAAAATGAAAGTTAACTTCAGTAGGAGAAAATGGTTGTTGCCAACCACCATTAATACGAGCACGCATAAAACCTATTGAAGGATCGAATACATTTTGATAGTTTTGAGCTCTTTCTCTAAAATAATTCTCATTGAGGCTATCATTCAAATATTTGGCAATTTGTGAAATACACCAATCATCATATGCATATTCTAATGTTTTAGAAACGCTTTCGCTTTCTTCATCGGCTTTAACATATCCTAGCTCCATATAATTTTTCAGTCCGAATAAATCCATTTTTGCACTCTTTAGCATTGCTTCAAAAGCCAACTCTTTATCAAAATCACCAATATTCTTTAGAATGGCATCTGCAATCACGGGAACAGCATGATAGCCAATCATACAATTAGTTTCATTAGCTGCCAATTCCCAAACAGGTAACAAGCCCCCTTGTTCATACATCAAAAGCATACTTTTAATCATATCGTTGGTGCGCTTTTGGTCGATAATACTTAACAGTGGATGTTCTGTTCTAAAAGTATCCCAAAGCGAAAAGACTGTATAAACATTATGATTGGCTTGATGTATTTTTTGGTCGTGGCCACGATATCTCCCATCTATATCGGAATATATATTTGGTGCTAATAAGCTGTGATATAATGCAGTGTAAAAAATATGTTTATCCGTTTTATTCTGTCCTTCAACTTTTATCTTAGCTAATTCCTGCTCCCATTTCTCAGCAGCAGCTTGCTTTATCTCTTCAAAATTCCAATGAGGAATCTCAGCTTCAAGGTTTTTCCGAGCGCCTTCAATATCGACAGCAGAAATTCCTACTTTAACAAAAATTTCTTCATTTTCTTCAGTTTTAAAATCAACCCAAGCTTTTAAATCCAATGCTTTCGCCGTTTTAAGATTAGGGATTAACTTTCCTGATTTTGTAATTCCAAAAGATTGGAAAGGTTTTGAAAATTGAGCAACAAAATAAATATATTGATTGGCAGCCCAACCTTGACTCTGCCTTTTTCCGCTAATTGTAGAGTCGTTTTCAATACTAATTTCTATATCCAAAATTTTCTCTGTTACAACAGCTTCCGTCAGGTCGATAATAATATGAGCCGAATCGCTTTTTGGAAAAATATATTTATGGAAACCTACTCTTTCAGTACAAGTTAATTCTACATCAATTTTATAATCTTCAAGATTCACTTTATAGAATCCGGGAAAAGCAATTTCAGTAGCATGAGAAAAAGCAGACCGATAACCCGGCTCTGTTCTTGAGGAATTTCCGGGATAGGTTTGTAGCTTACCAATCGTTGGCATTAGCCTAATATCGCCATAATCACCAACACCGGTGCCACTTAAATGAGTATGACTAAATCCTAAAATAGTAGAATCGGAAAAATGGTAACCAGAACAACCATCCCAGCTGTTAATGCGAGTATCCGGACTCAGCTGTACCATCCCAAAAGGTAAAGTGGCTCCAGGATAAGTGTGACCATGGCCACCGGTTCCAATAAATGGATTAACATAAGAGGTAATTTTTTTTGATTTTTCTCGTGTGCAAGAAAATATGCTTAGCGCGATAATCAATAATAAAAAAGATTGTAGCGGTTTTAACATGATAATGGTGTTTATACCAACAAAGATGGTAAAAAAAATGGAGTTTAGTTTAGGCCTTTAATCATTTCTATAGAATACAGTTATTGATAAATTTATTTAAAAGAAATTAGATATATAGCTCCACCCTACAAAATGAGCTAGCTTTCAGAATAAAGAAAGTTGCATTTTAGATAAGAGAAAATTGAAAGCCTATTTAACCTGCTTTTTTAAACCTTAACAAGCCCTATATTTTCCTGTAAATAAACTAAATAACTTTCAGGTTCAGGATAATTCATCAAGGCTAATAATTCGGCATATTCACGTATTTGCTTTTTGTGTTTTTCGCTTGCCTTTCCCGTTTTATAATCAATAACGACTGTTTTATTATTTAAGAACACTAGGCGATCAGGACGATACAACTGTCCAAAAGAATCAATAATATCGGCTTCATTAACCACTTTTAAGTTTTGCTTATAAAATTGGCCTAAAACAGGGTGACTAATAATCTGATTGATATAATCGCCAATCTTTATTTTATCCTCCGGCTTAATAAGTCCTGCATATAAAGCTCTATTTAAAGCCTTAGGCACATCGGTAATATTCTGAATATCCGCCATAACTTCGTGTACATAAACACCCCAAATCTGACTCGAATACTCTTCTTCTAAATCGGTAAATTTTGACGAATTAGATAAATTAAGGTAATTACGCCAAGACGCACCATTAAACTTCTCTAAATAATAAAAATCAGAATCTTTAATTAATTCCGATTCGGGGAAATGAAGATTTTCGCCAAAGCGATAAAATCCTTCTTCCAGCATAAATCCATCTTTATCAGACAAATATTCGTCAAACATAGCAGAAGGCTTAAAACTATTATAAATATTTTCTGCTGCTTTTTTACTTTTCACGGCTTTATGCTTATTAGCCAAAATAAATAGGCGATGCTTTGCACGAGTTAAAGCCACATATAAAAGGTTAATATTATCGAGTTTCTGATTTGTTTGCTCTTCTTCATAAGCCAACGATAGTGATGTTTCTTTTAAAGAACTCAAAGAGAAAGGAAACGATTTTAATTTATCTATTTTTTCAACTCCCGGATTTAGCCAACTTCTATCGCCACCGGCCTTTGTTCTGATACTTTTATCTGTAATAGGAAAAATTACTACCGGATATTGTAAGCCTTTAGCTTTAAAAACGGTTTGAATGGTGACGGCATCTAATCCATTTGGCAGTTCAATAAAAATATCTTTTTCATGCTCTGTCCACCACAGCATAAAATCGCTAAGTTGAACATAAGGCGAACGTTTAAAATCGTGTAGAACATCCAAAAAGAATTGCAAATAAGGATCGGGCATATTAAGCTCAAAAATGCGAATAATATACTCTGCTAACTCATAAACATCTGATCTGTTTAGTTTAGCCGTATCTATACTATAATTATTCTGATTGAGTAAGCTGTAAAAAGCTGCCGAGAAGCCTTCTTTGGCAGACATTAATTCAGAAATAAGCCGATGGAAATTATTTAAAGTATTTTCTCCTAACATTTGCTGTTGAAGCAAATAGCGTATAATTTCTATCTTATATATATTTTCTTCTTCCTGTAAAACAGATTGAAAGAAACTCAATAAAAATTTAACTTTTGCAGAAGAAGAAACTCTCAATCCAACGGAAGAGATAACCGGAATTTCATTATCTATCAACAAATCGGCATAGGCCGTTGCAATATTATTTTTACGCACTAAAATAGTAATATCGCGATAGCTATAACCCTCTTCTAATGCTTTTTCTACAGATTTAAGCAAAGTATCTTCCAATATTTCATCGTCTTTTTCATCTAACAAATGAATATCAACAATACCTGCATTTTGTTTACCTTTTGCCACCGTTTGATTTATCTCATCATAAACTTTTTTAGTATCGTCCGACAACCAATTTGAGTTACGTATAAAGTGAAATAAATCGTTATTAAAATCTACAATTTGCTCATCAGACCGATAGTTAGTTAACAAATTCCTTTCCTCGTAATTTTCCTTTAACAAACGCTCTCTTTGCAAACTAAGCTCATCCGATTTATTCAATAAGTTGGGTAGATGTACAAATTGTTTAACATCACTTCCACGCCAACGATAAATCGATTGTTTTCCATCGCCAACCAATAAATTCAGATTATTTTCTGATAGGCTGTTCTCAACAAGTGGCAATAAATTATTCCATTGTAAAGCTGAAGTATCCTGAAATTCGTCTAAGAGAAAATGTCGATACCAATTTCCGATACGCTCATAAATAAATGGAGCAGGTTCGCCCGAGATAGCTTGTGCTATTAACTTATTAAAATCAGAAATATGTAAAACATTAGATTCTGTTTTAAGCTGAAAAATCAATTTTTCTATCTCGTTTAAAACAACTAAAGGATAAATATTTTTAGATATCTGTTTGAATATCAAATAATTATTAACGTGCTCTTCTATATAATCGTTCAAGAGATGAAAATGCTCTTTTAATTCGTTTTTTATGGATTCAATCTTAGCCTTATCTGCCTCATCAGCCTTTCCTGAACACCATTTATCATCGTCTATTGAGCTCCAAACGTGTGTATTTGGCAATATGTTTTTTTCCGGAAAATTTGATTGTGCAAGATTAAAAAACCAATTACAGATATTTCCTTTTCTGTAATAAAAACTCTTACAATCTAACTCTTTACTTTTAATCAATTTCTGTGCTTTGCGGGCTTCTTTATTCACAAAACCCTCAAATATTTTCATTTCGGCAAAAACCTGATCTTTTATTTGCAACAGCTCTTCAATAGAAAGTTTTCGTAAATCGACAAGGAATTCTTCTTTGACATCATCGAGTAAATTTTTAGCCAAGGCTTTTAAATCGTCATCTACTTTTCTCGACTTATCGTTTCCAATTTTATGTAAAGAAAAATCAAGTAAAACTTCGCTCAATTTAGGGTTTTCGTCACCTATCCTACTTATCAATTCATTAACAGCCGTTTTCAAAAGATTATCGGCATCAAGCTCCACTTCAAAACTAATAGCAATGCCCAAATCGTGAGCAAACGATTTAATAACACGATGGGTAAAACTATCTATGGTACTGATAGCAAAATCGGAATAGCTATGTAAAATAAGCTTTAATAAAATGCCTGCTTGCTTTTGTATTTCTTCAATACATCTTTGTTTTCCTTCTTCTGCTTCAATTTTTTGTAATTTTTTCTGATAAGCAATAAGCGGATTAAAAATAAAATCGAGCTGATTTCCTTTTTGATATTCTATTATCTGTATTAGGTAATGTAGAATACGCTTTTTCATTTCGTTTGCAGCATCTTTGGTAAATGTGAGAGCCAAAATATGTTTAAAATTTACAGGCTTTGTCAAACTAAGCTTCAGATATTCAATGGCAAGAGTTGTTGTTTTCCCCGAGCCTGCCGAAGATTTATATACTACAAAGTTTTTCATTTTTTAATAATTATATATTTTAGTCGATAATACTAACTCTTCAAAATACAGATTTACGCATGAAGTCAGTTTCTCAAATAGCAATTCTTTACAATTTTTGAAAACGGATAAATTCAGGATTGTCTTCCACAACAGCTTCATCTTCACTATCTCGCTGACTAGAAATATCTTCTTCTGTTACCTCTTCTTCCTTTTGTTTTTTTCTTCTCAAAAACAGATCTTTGAAAAAGTTAAACTCTTTTCGGTAAAAAATACCCACCCCTTGAGTATAAGGTGCAATATTATCGTATAAATCTACAGAATTAGTACGATTAAACGCTTTTAAACGGAAACGCCCATCTTTGGTTATTTTCACCTCTACATTTATATCTCCAACAATATTACTAGCATTGGAACTGGGTATATTATTTGTGTTCTGATAACCAAAATTGCCATCTATAGTTACACGCTCATCAAATAGTTGGGTAGAAAGAGCAACCTCAACTTCCTCATTGGTGATAGCTCCTCCGGGTCGGTAATTAATACCTACATCCAAATCGTTACTGATTTGAGACAACCAACTACCAAGCTGATTAGCAACCAACTGCAAGGATGAACCTCCTACGTTAGACGCAAAATCTTCATTTCCGGTAGCAGAAGCAAAGCTAAAACTATTAAGAACTAGAAGAGATAACATTTGTTGTGCCATCTCAGCCTCATTAGTAGTATCAATCAAACTAAATACCGATTGTCTTACTTCTTCGGATGAATTTGGAAACTCAAAACCAAATTTAACATTTGGATTTAAAATTTTATCTCTCAATCCTATAACACAATCAACAGGAACTCGTGTTCTAAAATTAGTATCCTGTGTAGCACCCAATGTATTAAGCGAGGTTTTAACATGATAAATAGCTTTCATGTTTAGCTCTCCGGCATAGGGATCTCCCGTCCATGAAATTGTTCCTCCATCAACCAAATCGAAACGTTTTTTGTATACATTTTTTATAGTGAATAGGAAAGTTCCTTTATTTACTCTATAGTCTCCTGCCATTGTGAAATTACCGGCGCGATTTAAATTCATATTCAAATCTCCATATCCTTCACCCACAATATTTCCTAAATCCTCAGGCAAAATAATATCTACACGAGCATTAGGATTAAGTGCCAAATCCATATTCAAACTAAAGCTAGAAAGTTCTTTTATTTGTTTTTTCTCTTTCTTTTTAGAAAGAGTATCCTCAGAATGATTTACAAATGTAATAAACTCATTGTCAGATATATCAGCAGTTAAATTAATTGGTATTACCACTTCACTCCCTTTAGTGGCTTCCAGCTTTATATCTAATTCTACTGCGTTAAAGGGTCCCTTAATATCAACCGTACCATTAACAAAGGCTTTTCCATAATATAATGAGTTCATTCCTTCATGTGTGTTTAAACCCATAAATTCTTGAGGCCAAATAGAAATATCGGCTCCAAAATCTTTTAAATGGTTATGGAATAATCCACCATATATAGCTGCACTATTATTATTTTGATCTCTGAAATCTACGTCTCTTAAATCGATAAATGAATTATCTATTTCGGCTTTTGCCGTTAATTTATAATCTGTATTCAAGTATTTAATCCTAAACTTTACATCCTCAAGATAAAGCTCTCCTTTAACATCAGGGATTTTTAAACTTCCTCCTACAAAAACACTTCCAGAGATATTGCCATCAAAATGATCGACCCATTTATATAAGAACGGACTTAAAACCTGTACCGACAGCTTATCGAGAAACAAAGAAAAATCGAGCGAATTATCATAATTATTAGGAAAATAAAACCCTTCGAATACCAAAGGTTTCTGTATCTGATTATTTTCAAGTGTTTTTGCAATTTCCACATTTACAAAAACAGATTTATCCTGATTACGTTTTGAACTAATGCTGGCATTGCCAATAAACTCCTTATTTACATTTAGATTGTTAATTTTCAAATCTGCTAAGAAATCAATATTTTTAAAAATATTAATAAACTGTATATTACCGTCAAGCAAACCATCCAAATCAACGCCTTTATAATTAAGCAGGATATCGAAATTTGAAATATCAAAATTATTAAAACTAACTTTTAAAGCCTGTTCGTTTTGCTTATCGAGAGCTCCTGTAAATTCAACCGTTTGACTACCAGAGAAGAAACCTGCTTTTTTAAAAAGAAGTTGTTTCTCACCAATAACAAATTGATTTTCAGGATAAATAGTCCAATTAGTATCGTTGATAATTAGATCGGCTTTATTAAATTTAATATTAATATTAGGAGTTTGGCTTAAGCTCACAAAACCGTTGATATTGCCTTTATTTTTAATTGCATCAAAATCATTCTTCCAATTTATCAGAAACTGTATACTATCATCTTTTGCTAAAGAATGAAAATGTAAATTATCTATACTTAATGCCAAAGTATCATTTTCTTGTTCTTCTTTAAAAATCATTTTACTCAACGATAAATCGGCATTAAAAGTTTTAGGATTACTATTCATATTGAGTTGCAAATATTTCATCTTAACTCCCGAATACGTTGCATCTTGCAAATTTATTAATGAGTTTATTTTATTTGCTTTGGCATCAAAGCTACCCGTCCATCTACCATCTTCCGATATCTGTATTTTAGGATAGAATAAAGTTAAAACCTGAGATAAGTCTTTAAACCTAAAATCCCAGTTCATATATGTTCCCGACTTTTTCAAAGGGTTTTCTTTATCTAAAAACAGATTAGGAAGGTAATTACTCAGAAATAAATTTATTGTATTTCTTATTTCGCTAGGTTGAAATTCGCCATATACTTCGCCATCAACAAAATCTGATTGTAAATCTATTGTTCTTTTATTACCGATACCGGAAGTTGTATTGATTTTAAAAGCCTGCATTAAATATTGCTCCTTTTTGTACATAAACAAAGTGCTATCTAATTGTATTACACCTCGAATATTATCAAAAGTATTACCACTAAAATTAAGTTTAATATCTGAAGTTAAAACTGCCGAAGAATCTATTGGTAACAATCCGAGCAATGCCAGATGTGTTTCAGCAAGCTTAAGATTAAAATCGAATACAGGAACCAAAGTATCAAAATTTATATGCCCTTGGAAATCTGCTTTAATTAATTTATCATTTATAGAAATATCGCCTGTAAACTGCCTTTCCTGAAACAATCCATTAATGGCAATATCACTCAGTTTTCTTCCTTTATATTGAAATCTGCTAATTCCACCCTCAACATTAGCATTTAGCGTTTCTAAGTCCAAGCCTTCGCCTTTTACCTGAACATCAAAGTCGAGATTTCCAAAATATTCTTCTTGTTTTAAAAACCTTCCTAAATCAAATTGACGAGCTTTAAAATCGCCTCGATATTTAATAATATTACTATTAGAACTATTACTAAACTGAATATCTGTCGTCAGCTGTCCGATATTTGTACGAAAATTAGCATTAGAAACAAAGTCGTTGTAGAATCCCGTAAAATTTCCTTTAACATTAATAATTCCAAAACTTCTAACTGTTTTTGGAAGTTGTTTTACAGTACGTCCTCCTGCAAGTTTAAAATGTTGAATATCGTTTACCGAGGTAGAGAATTCGCGAACACGCAGACTGATAAATGTTTCGTAAATCTTTGGTAAACCGGTCATCTGAACATTCCCCCTAAACCTTGTTTCATTACCTGTTGTTAGTAATAAATTTCGTATCCTTAAATTTCGTACCGGTCCGCTAAAAGTTCCTTTTAACTCAAACGGGTTATCCATACCTTCCATTATAGGTGAGAAAAAAGCAATATCAGAAGTATTAACTACTCCTGAGAAAAGCTCCCCACTCATCTTGACTTTATCAATAAAATGAGTGTAAGATTCCCAATTGGGATAAGAAAAATTAAGATTGAATTCTAAATTAGAGTTAGGAGTTTCAAGCAATCCATACTTTAAATCCATTCCTCTACTGTAAATATTAATATCACCTTCAAAATGGTTGAGTTGAAATCCCGATTTTTCAAATGCGCTAAGATGTTCAATAAAGCCATTAATACTATCATTAATAATCGATACATTTTTTAAACTGATATCGATATTTTGAACATCCATATCATAATAATCAATCCCAAATTCAAGAGAGCTTACTTTATCTTCTATTTGATAAGCAAATCGGCTATTACGCAAAACAACCTGATCAATCTTAAAAGATAAATCCGACTGTACTTTAGAAATGGTGTCCAACTCCTGATTATCTATTTTTTTAAATTTATTTAATACTTCAACAATATTAAATTCATCTCTTCCTTCATATTTTCTAATAAAAATACTTGCACTATCAACCTCCACTTTATTTAAAACCAAATCCGACTTTATTGCATTGAATATATCTGCTGATAAATAAAGATTCTTAAAATAAATCAGGGGCTTATTCTGCAAATCGTTTATTTCAACATCTTCTGCATTGATAGTAAAAAAAGCCGATATACTCAACTTTTCTATTTTAACCCGAGTATCTAAATACTCTGAAAGGTGTATGGCTGTTATTCTGGCCAAATAAGTCTGAATATGAATATTACGTAACAATCCGGTAAAAATGATACCAATTGAAAGTATCACTACCACTATTATACTGATTGTTCGAAATATTTTTTTAACCACCAAAAATAGATTGTTTAAATTTGCGCAAAATTTAATTTATGAGTACGTATATAATAGGTATAGAATCTTCTTGCGACGACACCTCAGCAGCCATTTTACAAGACGATACCATCCTGGCCAATGTTATTGCTAATCAGGATGTTCACATGAAGTATGGCGGGGTTGTTCCCGAACTCGCTTCTCGATCGCATCAGCAAAATATTGTTCCCGTTATACACCGTGCTCTACAAGAAGCAAATATAAGCAAAAAACAGCTTAGCGCAATTGCTTTTACAAGAGGTCCGGGATTGATGGGTTCTCTTTTGGTTGGAACTTCTTTTGCAAAAGCTTTTGCAATGGGTTTAAATATTCCTCTTATAGAAATTGACCATTTACAAGCTCATATATTGGCACATTTTGTTCAGTCGAAAGGAAAAAGAAAAGCCGTTCCCAAATTCCCATTCTTATGCTTAACAGTCTCGGGTGGACATTCTCAGATTGTTAGAGTTGAAGATCATTTTAAGATGACCTTATTAGGCGAAACTATAGACGATGCTGCCGGAGAAGCATTTGATAAAACAGCAAAAATTATGGGCTTAGATTACCCGGGAGGTCCGATAATTGATAAGCTATCAAAAGAAGGAAACCCGAAAGCCTTTAGCTTTCCTATACCTCAAATTAAAAATTTAGATTATAGTTTTAGCGGCATAAAAACCTCATTTTTATATTTTTTACGCGATAACTTAAAAGTAAACGAAAACTTTATAGAAGAAAATAAAGCCGATTTAGCCGCTTCTATGCAATATTCTATTGTTGAAATATTAATGAAAAAATTGGTGAAAGCAGCCAAACAAGAAGGGATAAAAGAAATAGCAATAGCAGGTGGCGTTTCTGCTAATTCAGGATTACGAAATGCTATAAAAAACGGAGAACAGAAATATGGATGGAACACTTATATTCCTGATTTTCAGTTTACAACAGATAATGCAGCTATGATAGCTATTAGCGGTTTATTCAAATATCAAAAAGGCAAGTTTACAGACCAAAAAGCTACGCCATATACTCGTTCTATCTTTAAATAAATTAGTATGAAAATTTTAATGGTTTGCTTAGGAAATATTTGTCGCTCTCCAATGGCGGAAGGTGTTATGCGACAAAAAATTGAAAAATACAACTTGGATGCAGAAGTAAATAGCTGCGGAACGGCAAACTACCATATTGGAGAATCGCCCGACTACAGAGCAATACAAACCGCACTTAATTACAATATTGATATTTCGCAACATAAAGGGCAACAATTCTCAGTTTCCGATTTTAATACATACGACTTGATTTTTGCAATGGATAATAGCAATTACTCCGATATAATTGCCAAAGCAGTAAATAAAAAAGATATAGCAAAAGTTAAACTTTTGATGGACGAAGTATACCCAAAGCAACAGAAAGTAGTTCCCGATCCTTATTACGGCAATTTAGAAGACTATGAAAATGTCTATACTTTAATTGAGGTTGCTTGCGAACATTTAGCAAAACGACTTTCATAATCATATAATAAAGGTGCACTCTCGTACACCTTTACACACAAACCATTGTATTTTCTTTTTTTGAAAAAGAATAGACTCCAAATTTACTATTTCATTTAAGTGAAATCCAGTTTTAAACTAATTTATATCAATTCCATTTACATATGATGAATATATTGATAAAAAAGGAAGTATAAGGATTAAATGAATTACAAACGAACTAAAATGTAAAAGGTGTGAGTTTTAAAACTCACACCTTTATACGAACCATATTTAACCAAAAAATTTAATATGGCTCAAAAATACGAAAATTTATTTCATTTCCGCAAACGTTTCCGTAAATAATTATCAGCTCAAATATTTTGATAAATTTTGATGATTTTTCAAAGCGTAAATTCTGTATTTTTGTTAAAAAAATAAAACTATCGAAGAATCAATTTACAGACTATCCGACCTACTCGATGAACTCCAAATGGTTATCCGCTCAACTTTTGACAGAAGCTATTGGGTGATTGCCGAAATAGTTTCTATTTCGGAAGCAAAAAATGGACATCTTTATTTGGAAATTGCAGAGAAGGAAAACGATTTCTTACAAGCAAAAATTAGAGCCAACCTTTGGTCTAATGCAAAACGGCGCATACTATCGGAATTTGAACACACAACAAATCAGACTTTAAAAAAAGGAATGAAAGTCTTACTCAATGTTACTATCGACTTTCATACTGTTTTTGGGATGAGTTTAAATATTCTTGATATCGATCCTAACTTCTCACTCGGCGAAATAGAAAGACAAAAACAAGCCACCTTATTGAAATTAGAAGAAGAAGGACTTATAGATTTTAACAAACAACATGTTCTGACACAGGCAATTCAAAAAATAGCTATTATCAGCTCAAAAACCGCTGCCGGATATCAAGATTTTATTAAACAACTAAGCGAAAATACCCATAATTACACCTTTCAAACCACTCTTTTTCAGGCTACTATGCAAGGAGAAAAAGCATCGCCGTCAATTATACAAGCACTGGAGAAAGTAGAAGAAAGCTCTATTGACTTTGATATTATTATTCTTATCCGTGGTGGTGGATCGACCTTAGACTTAAGCTGTTTTGACGAATACCAATTGGTTGCCCGACTTGCTCAAAGCCTCTACCCTATTTTTACCGGTATAGGCCATGAAAGAGATATCAGCATAGCAGATAAAGTTGCACATACGTATTTAAAAACGCCTACTGCCGTTGCCGATTTTATTATTACTCATAACAGACATTTTGAAGACACACTAAATTCAATAGCGGAAATTATAAATCAATATGCATTTAATTTAGTAGATAACCATAAGGAACAGCTTAGTGACTTAAGCAAAAGCTTGAGCTATTCGGCTCAGCAAAAAATGCATGAAAGTTCTCAAGAATTGATACAAAACGGCTATAACTACCAACATGCAGCTAAAACAAGACTTACAAAAGCAAACTTCAGACTGGAGAAAATAACACTTATTCTTAAACACGACCTAAATATAAGACTTCGACAAATTGACCAAGATTTAGATCTAACATTTAAAAATATTATAAAAGAGAGTAAAGAGCTTCTGCAGCATAACAAGAATAAAACAAAACAAAACGCAAAATATTTAACACAGCACAGCCTGAACAGTTTACAAACAAACTCACTAACAGTTGAACAAATTGAACAGTTGATTAATTTAGCCAATCCTAAACAAATTCTAAAAAAAGGATTTAGTATTACAAGATTAAACGGGAAATTGCTGCGTAGCGTAAAAAATATTGATGACAAATATATTTTAAGTACCGAATTATACGATGGTATTTTAGAAAGTAAAATAATAAACACAGAAGAAAATGAGCAAGAAACTGACTTATAGCATTGCCTTAGAAGAGCTTGAAAACATTATTCAAGAAATTGAGAATGAGGAAATTAGTATAGACGACTTATCAATAAAAGTTAAACGTGCTTCCACTTTGCTAAAATTTTGCAAAGAAAAATTACGCTCTACCGAAGATGACATCAACACCATATTAGGAGAAATAGAATAAATTTATCTTACAAAAGCTATTTTTATACATTTGTAAAAAGGAAAAAAGGTGAAAAAACAAAAAAGCCCGATAATAATCCAGATAGCAAGTCTACCCATTCACTTCTATCGATATGTTATTTCGCCTATAACACCGGCTTCGTGCAGACACTACCCAACCTGCTCAGAGTACAGTTTACAAGCTTTAAAACAATTTGGACTTATTAAAGGAGGAGCATTAGCTGCCAATCGTATCAGCCGATGCCATCCTTGGGGAACAAGCGGTTACGATCCTGTTCCTAAAATAATTGTTCATGTATTCTTAAAATCAAAACTTAAAGAAAATATCAACCAATATGAATAGAAGAGACGCATTTAAAAAAATTGGTTTTGCAAGCCTGGCACTAACTACTACCGGCATTTTAATTCCATCAGTAGCAAATAGTCAAGAACAGACTACCGACAGGCTAATCATTAATAGAAAAAGGATGAGCTTTGCCAATCCTGAACATCCAACCGATTTTGAATTAAAACATACGCCGGATATTAGTTTTTTAGAAACTGATAATAAAGGTTTTACAAAAGTAAAAATCCATATTGGATCCAAAGGAATTATCCATCCAACAGAAAAAAATCATTGGATAGACTATATGAAAATATACAATAACGATAAACTTGTTGCATTTACAAAATTTGAAAATGGTTCAATTAGAGGCTATGCCGAACATTTTATTAAGTTGGTCAAAAACGACGTAATAAAAGTTGAAGTTGGCTGTAATATACACGGAATTTGGAATAATACTGCAACATATTAACGACTGCTATGCGAAATTTTGGCTCAGACAAACTATCAGCTTTGGATGCAAAATTTGAAGCACAAAAAATTTCTTTCGGACCTATTGCTTTTCAAGCCGTCAGAGTAATGCGCAATTTGGGCATTCTTAAAATGGTTGAAGAATCGAGAAAAAACGGTATTGAAGTAACAGCGATTGCCAAGAATTTAAAGCTTTCAACCTATGGCGTTCAAGTTTTACTTGATGCCGGAATTAGCATAGGTGTTGTTAAGCAACAAAACGATAAATTTTTACTAACGAAGACAGGCTATTTTATTTTAAATGATCCTCTTACAGAAGCTAATATGGATTTTGTACAGGATGTAAACTATTTGGGATTTTATCATTTAGAGGAGTCCATAAAAAGTGGTAAACCCGAAGGGCTAAAAGTGTTTGGAGAATGGAAAACAGTTTACGAAAGTTTATCGTCTTTACCGGAAAAAGTACAAGAGAGTTGGTTTAAATTCGACCATTATTATTCCGATTTAGTTTTCCCATTGGCTTTACCTATTATTTTTAAAGATAATCCCAAACACATTTTGGATGTAGGAGGAAATACAGGAAAATTCTCTATAAAATGTGCGGAGTTTAATAAAGATGTAAAAGTTACCATACTCGATTTAGCCGGTCAGTTAAATGTTGCTTATCAAAATATTGGGAAGCACGGTTTTGCCGACCGTATTGATGGCTTTGCTATTGATTTATTAGATGCAGAAAAAGCCTTCCCAAAAGGCGCAGACACCATTTGGATGAGTCAGTTTTTAGATTGTTTTTCCGAAGAAGAAATTGCACATCTGTTAAATCGTTCTTTTGAAGCATTAGATGCCGATGGAGCTTTGTATATTAATGAAACTTATTGGGATAATCAGAAATACGAAGCATCAAGCTATAGCTTAAATATGACTTCCTTATATTTTACTTGTATTGCTAACGGTAACAGCAGAATGTATCATTCGGAAGATATGATAAGATTAATAGAAGAAGCCGGATTTTATATTGACGAAACATTTAATGACCTTGGTGTTAGTCACACTATTTTAAAGTGCAAGAAAAAAGTATAATTTGAAAGTTTTTTTTCGTTTCCCGGAGCAATTCGGAGTGCGACTCTAAGTCGCACTCCGATTTTCTCGCTTGGCTTAATTATCCCGTCTGATATACCGAGGGTTTCGCTCCAAGAAAAGCCCTCGCCATCTAATAAACTACTGTTCAGGAATAATAATAATATATTTGCGCTCTTGCGCATAAGCCCCAAAATATCCAATAGCTTCTCCTTGAATATTAGAAACCGGATTACCGGGAGCGATATTAAATGGCGAATTACTCTGACTCAGAACAAGAAAATAACTGTAATTAGCCTCATCGATACTCGAAAGCTGTACACAAATAGTATCTAACGGCTGCATTTCCAAACCCATCAGAAATTGATAAGTCGAAATTCCATTGAAAAACAAATCGTTACTGATAAAAAAACCATCGTAAAGCGAATCATTCTTAAAAACATCAAAACGATAATAATTTGTCTGCTCTGCCGGATCGGTAAAATGTATTTTTAAAGAATATGTAATCTCATCATTACCCATAAATCCTTCCTCTGTAACCACTAATTCAATAGAATCAATAGCTACGGCTTGTGGCATTCTTGAATTTGCACTTATATTTATTTCGTCCCAATCAATTTCCAGCTTATAATCTAATCCTTCAACACCAACAAAATCATCATTCTTATATAAGCCTGCTTCAACTTCTGAAAACGAAAAGATATCATTTTCGGAACTCGTAACAATAACATTGGCATTACTAACATTTTGATACTCTTGATCTGAAAACAAAGAATTAGATTTTGACAAACGAACAAAAGACTGATTGGTTTGATTACTTACCAAAGCATCTACCACAAGCTGTTCTTCTGTTTCATTAAGGTCTATGTCTATAACTTTTTCGCAAGAAGCAAACACAAACAGCAATAAAATAATTAGCCCAATTTTATATGTAATAAATCGCCTCATCAGAAATTAAAATTATATGTAACAGACGGGATTATCTTAAACAACGAAAGCTGTATAGCTTCCATAACATCGGGATTATATTCGTTAGGTTCAAAGGAAATAGAATAAGCATTTTCACGATTATAAACATTATAAATAGAAAAGTTCCAGCTAGAGCGAAATCGTTTTTTTTGCTGAATAAAATTACCGGTCTCCTGATCAAGAACTGTTTTATACTCTTTATTTTTCAAGCTTAAACCAATATCTAAACGATGATAATCCGGCATACGATAGGCATTCCTATCAGAATACAGCAAAACATCCTGTCCGCTAATTGTATATTTTCCTTCGGGATAAGTCACAGCATTTCCGGTATAATAAACCCAATTTGCTGAAAATTGAATACGTGGATTTAACTGATACATTACAATAACAGCAAAATCGTGAGTACGATCTTGCTTAGATGGATACCAGTTATTATTATTTATTTCTTCAAACCTACGTTCGGTACGCGATAAAGTATATCCTATCCATCCTGTTAATTTCCCTTTCCGTTTTTTTAAAAAAAGCTCAAGACCGTAAGCGCGACCTTCTCCAAAAACCAAATCACCTTCTACCAAAGGATTCAGAGTTACCTGAGCATCAATCTTATAATCAATCAAATCCTGCATATCCTTATAGTAAGTCTCAATTGAAAATTCGTAGGTATTTTGTTTGAAATTACGATAATAGCCCATTCCAAACTGACCGGAAGTAGATGGTTTTATATTATTACTACTCGGCAACCATATATCTGTAGGAGATTCGCTTGAAGAATTACTGAGCAAATGCATATACTGGTTAGTGTAGGAATAAAAGGCTTTAAATGATGATTCAGAATTAATTAACCAAGTTCCATTAATGCGAGGTTCAAAACCATTGTAATTTACTACTCGCTCCCACTTATCGTAAACATCGGTTTGAACAATATCTCCATAATTATTAAACGTATAGATATTTCCGGGACCCAATTGCATAAAGTTGGAAAATCTCAAACCGTAATTTAAACTCAAGGAAGGAGATATTTTCCTTTCATTAGCCAAATAAATAGAAGTTTCTAAAGCATAACGCTTCTCCACTTCGAGCGAATTAAAAATTTCATTCGATTCTGAGTTTAGGTCACCAGGATTCATTGTATGGTGAATAAAGTTTAAACCAAACTTCCATATACTGTGATTGTTATGGTAGAACTGATAATCGTGTTTCAGATTATAGTCGATAATATGCGAACCTATTTCAACTCTTCTATCCGATGGTCCGGCAAGAATCTGATAACTGTATTTACTGTAAATTACAGAGGTATTTGAAAATAGCTTAGGATTAAAAATATGATTCCACCGGCTTGTTGCAGTAATATTTCCCCAATTGAACCCAAAATGTTCATCAAAACCAAACTTATCTCTACCAAAATAGCCCGAAACGAATAATCTGTCTTTCTCTCCTATTCTTATATTTGCTTTTGCATTAAAATCGTAGAAATACAATTGTGCATCTTTAATAGCTTCTTCGCTTGCAAATATTGTAAATATATCGGCATAAGTTCTTCGAGCCGAAACGATAAAAGAACCTCTGTCTTTAACAATTGGAGATTCTAAAGTTAATCTTGAGGAGATTAGTCCAATACCACCATTTACACTAAGATTCTTAGCGTTTCCCTCTTTCATTTTAATATCTAAAACAGAAGAAAGACGTCCACCGTACTCTGCTCCCATTCCACCTTTATATAATTTGATATCGCGTAAAGCATCAGAATTAAAAATAGAAAAGAATCCCATCATATGCGATGCATTATAAACAGGAGCTTCATCCAGTAAAATTAGATTCTGATCTGTAGAACCACCTCTAACATAAAATCCCGAACTTCCTTCACCGGCGGGTTTTACACCGGGCATAAGCTGAAGGGTTTTAAAAACATCTCTCTCTCCAAACAAAACCGGAATACTCTCAATTTCTTTAATGCTCAGGGAAGCCACTGTCATTTCGTTGGCACGAATATTTTTATCTTCTCTTTCGGCTATCACTTCCAGTTCGGCAAGTTGTTCTGCCAAAGGCTCTAACTCAATATTTATTACAATATTCGTATTTAGATTTAACGGAATACTTTGCGTTTTAAAACCTACATAGGAATAAAGCAAATCATAAGTTCCGGCTTCTATCTCCAACGAATAAAATCCATAAGAATTTGTTACAGTTCCAACTCCACCTTTACTCTTAAGTCTTAGTGTTGCACCGGGTAAATCCTCTCCTGTTTGTACATCTCTAACGGTACCACTAATAATATATTTTTTTTGCTGTGCAAAAAGTACAGAGAAACTAAAAAACCATATAAAAGCAATAAGAAAATACCTCATAGGCTAAGGGTATATATTCTAATCTTTATAAAGCTGCACATTAATCCAAAAATTAATAGGCTGACTCATCAAATACATTTCACGCATTTTTTTCGGATCAATATTACTTTGAGCTTGTGGCACTCGGTTCATACCGGCATATCTATTTGATCTACCACCGCCTCTACCACCACTTCCGGCAATATTTGGTTTTTTAAATGCTCCTGAGATAATACCAATGCTTAGATTATCCAAAGCATCAAATCCGCCTTTTTTAATTTTGTCTAATCTGATAGCAGCATAATAAGCTAAACTCCCATACTCACCGGATTCCAAATGAAAAGCAAATCCCTTTTCCAAATCACTAACAAGCTCTTCTTCGGTTTCATTGACGCCAAATATGGCTGCCTTCCCAACATCCTTAATTTGCGATTCCAATTCAATCTTTCCTACTTCCGCTGCATTTTCTTTTACAGTTTTACGAAAAAGTTTAGCACTAAATACCTGATCTGTATGACCTAATGGGAAATTAAGCCAAATATTTTTTTCTCTTTTCCCTAAGGTATCTATGTAAATATAAAAGCCTGATTGTATAATTTTTAAAACCGAGGGACGACTCAAAGCCTCAAGGCGAACATACAAAAACTCCTTATCGTTGGAAATTGCGTAGCGTATAGCACTTTGATTATCAAATCCTATGTATTGGATTTCCTTTTGCATTTTGTCTTCTGCTACCGATTTATATATAGGACCTTTATTACAAGAAGTAAATACAACTACAAAAAGCGATACTATGACACTAAGCTTGAGAAGAGAAATAGATTTCATAATTTTTATTTATTGAGTTTACATTTTTTAATAAATAACAAAGATACAGGCAATTTGCTTTATATTATATAAATGGATCTTAAAATTATATATAAAAAAACCGGCAGTAGCCGGTTTAATTTCTCATAGTACAATCTTCTATATCAACTCGTGAATTACAAGACCACTTCTCAACTTTGGTTCAAACCAAGTTGTTTTAGGAGGCATAATATTTCCCGAATCGGCAATATCAATAAGTTGTTGCATAGAAACAGCATATAAAGCAAAAGCAACACGCATTTCGCCACTATCAACACGCTCTTTTAAAGCGCCCAAACCACGGATACCACCAACAAAATCAATTCTTTTTGACGTTCTTAAATCTCTGATATCAAGATATTTCTTCAAAACCCTATTTGAAAGAATTGTAACATCTAAAACATCAATAGGGTCGTTATCGTTATAAGTACCTTCTTTAGCTGTTAAACAGAACCATTTTCCACCAAGATACATCGAGAATTCATGAAGCTTAGTTGGTTTAAATATTTCTGTACCTTTATCTACAACTGTAAAATCGACATTTAAATTCTCAAGAAATTCCTCATCTGTTAATCCATTCAAGTCTTTAACTACGCGATTATAATCGATAATTTTCAACTGATTATCAGGAAAATGAACAGCTAAGAAATAGTTAAATTCTTCTTCGCCGGTATAGTTGGGATTTGCCTTACGCTTTTCTACTCCAACTAAGGCAGCAGCAGCAGTTCTATGATGTCCATCGGCAACATAAGTAAAAGGTACTTTATCTTTAAAAAGCTGTTCTAAACGTTCATTAATATCAGCCTCATTAATTACCCAAAAATGATGGCCAAAGCCATCTTCCGAAACAAAATCGTAGGTCGCAGTTTGATTATTTACAATATCTGCTACAATTTCATCTATTTCAGCTACTGCCGGATAAGTAAAAAATACGGGTTCTATATTTGCATTATTAATACGTACGTGTATCATCCTGTCTTCTTCCTTATCAGGACGAGTAAGTTCATGTTTTTTGATTATACCATTAAGGTAGTCATCAACAGAAGCAGCAGCAACAATACCATATTGTGTCCTACCGTCCATTGTTTGAGCGTAAATATAAAATTTAGGTGTCTCGTCTTGTAATAGCCATCCTTTTTCTTTAAATAAAGTATAATTTTCGACGGCTTTATCGTATACTTCTTGTGAGTGCACATCAATACCAGCCTGACAGTCTATTTCTGATCGTGTAATATGCAAAAGAGAATATTGATTATTTTCTGCCATTGCAGCAGCCTCTTCAACATTCATAACATCATAAGGCAAAGCCGCCAATTTCTCTACTATATCTACTTTTGGGCGAAAGCCTTTAAATGGTTTTAAAATTGCCATAGTTTATTTTAGATTTTGATTTATGTTATTAATATGTATTGTGAGCGTCTATATCATCATCTGCATCCACCCTGTTACCTCCTGATGAAGGATGAGGTGCATTATGGTCGCGCTGAATAGAACCTATAAGGGCTCCAAGCATTTTGGTTAACTCCATTAAATAATTTCTACTGGTTTCTTCTTGCTCATCGCCAAAATAATTCAACTTCACAGATGCCGAAGTAAACATAACACTCTGTCGAATGGCAGTTTTAGCTTCTTTCAGATGAAAAATAAACTGAGTTTTATTCTTAGATGATCCCTCAGCAATCTTTCCGGGGATATTCATAGCTACATCAACAAAAGAATGAGCCAAAGGATTAGCAGCAGCATTTGGAAACATTTCGGTATTAACTTGTACCCAGACATAATAATCGAGTGCTTTTTGATATACACGAAGATCCTCAAAACGAAAAAATGAAGGAGAATAATTAGAGTTGTTCATAGTTTTAGACTATTAGATGGTTATGATAAATAAGCTTTGTTTGCGTTATGTTTTTGCTTAGTTAACTTTGTAGCGCAGGTTTCCATCCTTAATAAACCCCACAATTTGCTGCGCTGCCGCCACTCCAGCATTTATATTAGCCTCTGCCGTTTGAGCTCCCGATTTCTTTGGAGTAAAGAAAAAGCGACCTTCATAGTTCCTTACTATCTCGTCTTTGCAGTCTGGTGCTATATCGCTAAGATACATAAAATCAATACGATCTGCAAATAATTTTAATAAATCTTCTTCGTTTATCACTTCTTTACGTGCTGTATTCACTAAAGTAGCACCTTGTGGCATACTGCTAAGCAGTTTATAATTAATTGATTTTTTTGTTTTATCGGTAGCCGGTATATGCAAGCTTATATATTGACAATTGCTATATAATTCTTCTGCCGAATGTAATACTTTTACGCCTTCAGACTCTATATCTTCATCTTTAACATAAGGGTCGAAAGCATAAACATCCATACCAAACCCTTTCGCCATTGTTGCAACATAACGCCCAACATTACCATAAGCGTGAATACCTATTTTTTTTCCACGCAACTCTGTTCCGGCTTTACCATTAAACTGATTTCTCGCTTGATAAATCATCATTCCTAAAGCTAATTCGGCTACAGCATTAGAATTTTGACCGGGAGTATTCATAGCCACTACATTATTTGCTGTTGCAGCTTCCAAATCAATATTATCGTAACCGGCTCCAGCACGAACAATTATCTTCAAGTTTGATGCGGCTTCTATTACTTCTTTTGTTACTTTATCGCTTCTGATTATTAATGCATCTACATCTTTAACAGCCGATAATAATTCAGCTTTATCGGTATATTTCTCAAGAGTAGCAAAATCAAATCCTGCATCTTCTACAATTTGCTTAATCTGAGCAACCGCTGCAGGAGCAAAAGGTTTTTCTGTTGCAACTAATACTTTTGTCATAACTTAATTATTTATTTATTAATAAATTAAGATTTAATGTTTAGCCTCAAAATCTTGCATTAAAGCAACTAATGCTTCTACACTTTCTTTTGGAAGAGCATTGTATACCGAAGCACGGAATCCACCAACGCTGCGATGTCCTTTCAATCCCACCATATCGTTAGCAGCAGTTAAATCAAGGAACTCTTTTTCAAGAGATTCATAGCCTTCATTCATTACAAAGCACACATTCATTCTTGAGCGATCGTCAACATTTTTTATAGTTGCTTTGAAACATTTGTTACGATCAATCTCATCGTATAAAAGACCGGACTTTTCGATATTCTTTTTCTCCATAAGCTCAACTCCACCTTGAGCTTTCAACCAACGTAATGTTTGTAAGGCAGAAAATATAGGTAATACGGGAGGTGTATTAAACATAGATTCTTTATCGATATGCGTTTGATAATTCATCATTGTTGGAATAGCACGATCTACTTTTCCTAAAATATCATTACGAATAATAACAAAAGTAAGTCCTGCAGGAGCTAAATTTTTCTGAGCACCACCGTATATCACTGCATATTTTGAAATATCTATAGGACGACTAAAAATATCGGAAGACATATCAGCAACTAAAGGAATAGTGCAATCAAAATCATCACGAATTTCTGTTCCATAGATGGTATTATTTGAAGTGATATGAAAATAGTCAGCGTCTTTTGGAACAGTGTAACCTTTAGGAATATAATTAAAAGTAGCATCTTTTGAAGAAGCTACTTCAACAACTTCACCAAAATATTTTGCCTCTTTTATTGCTTTTGTTGCCCAAGCACCTGTATTGAGATAAGCTGCTTTTTTATTCAAAAGGTTAAAGGGAAGCATCAAAAACTGAGTACTTGCACCTCCGCCTAAAAATAAAACACTATAATTATCGGGAATATTAAGCAATTCTTTAAACAGACTTTGAGCTTCATCAACAACAGCAACAAATTCTTTACTTCTGTGAGAAATTTCTAAAACAGACAATCCTGTTCCTTCAAAATTCTGTATACCTTTTATTGTTTCATCAATTGTAAACTCAGGCAAAATAGATGGGCCTGCAAAAAAATTATGTTTCTCCATTTGTTTATATTTTTTGTATTTATTTATCGCTTAGTTAAATATGAACAGAAGCAAGCTGATTAAAAGCAAATACTAAAGCAAATTTTACTAAACTAATATTCGTTCTTATTGATAGACAAAATTAAGTAATATTCGTTTATTAAATAACAGTTTATTAGAATATTTGTATATATTTTCTATACTTGCTTAAATAAGCTTTTCGTTAACCGTAAGAAATAATGTCTTGAAACTGCAATTTTGTAATTTTTTTCATAAATCAACCGGAATTTAATATAGATAGATTCTAAATTATTTTTTTAAGTCGCTGCAATTGTTTATTTTTGGTAAATATTAATTAAAAAATTATTAAAATGTGCTTATCAATTGAAGTTTCAGGAACCATCATTAAAAAAGAATCGTTAACAACAATAAACTCTGATATTAATAATAATATCTTAATACTTGAAACAGCTCATGCTTTCCCGGGATATCACGGTATTATTCCTGAAGAAAAATTACCCGGCTCATTATTTCTAATTACTAAAAAGAAATATTCTAAAGAATTTATTCTTCGATCGGCTAAAGCTTTGAAGAAATCGCTAAAAATGAAATTAGATTTAGCCTCTTCGCGTATTACCCTCAGAAACAATGATGTATTTGCCATAAGAATTAAATGCCTAAATAATTATTCTATTCTGCCTCAGTTAATACAGGCATTATCTGATGAAGGATATCGCTTTGAAAAGTACAGAAACTCAAAAGAATTTTCGAGTATTATTCAAGTTAAAAAGGAATTTCTGTTAGAAGAAATAGAGGCAGGATTCTATCGAGATAAAAGCAATACCGAAACACATTATTTTGAAATAAAAAACGAGCTAAAATGGTACGCTTTTGAAAAAGCCGTTACAGATATTAAATACAACACTAAAGATAATAATTTTGATGCTGCTTTAGCTACTTTTTATAGAGTGAAGGGCGTAATTGATTTGGTTCGTATTTATAAAAAAGACCTCAGTCTTAATGAGCTAAAACAAATAAAAGAAAAGCTGTGTAATTATATTCACGAATAATTCAAGCAGTTTATAATTTAAGGCTTCAATAGAAGTCTTTTTTTATGAAAATTGATAGCTTTGTACAAAATATAAAAAATGAATTTTTTAAATATTTTCAATACGGCTAGTAAGTATCTAACGGACATGCTTACAAAACTAAATATAGGAGAAAAAAATGCCGATTTAATTGCAAATTACAGTTTGCTACTACTTGGAATTCTCATTTCAGTCTTTTTATTTTACATTACACGGTGGATATTAAGGAAATATATTGCTAAACATATACGTAATTCCAAAACTCATTGGGATGATTATTTATTAGAACAACGAATTTTTCACAAAGCTTCCTATTTAATCCCTGCTTTTTTTATCGGATGGACTATCAACAACATTTTTGTTGACTTAGAAACAAGCAAAAATGTACTCTTACTTTTGGTAACAATTTATAAAATTATAATTATCACCAATATTATAAATGCTATACTCGACACCGTAGTTCATGTTTACGACAAGCAATCCAAAAACAAAGAAATACCCGTTAAAGGCTTTGTTCAGGTTATTAAAATATTATTCTGGCTTATAGCTACAATTTTGATTGTAAGCTCAATACTAAATAAAAACCCAACAACCATACTTACCGGATTGGGTGCTATTTCAGCCGTTTTATTATTAGTTTTTAAAGATCCTATTTTAGGTTTTGTTGGTGGAATTCAACTCGCAGCTTTCGATATGGTAAAAGAAGGCGATTGGATTAGTTTACCTAAATATAATGCTGACGGAACGGTAATAGACATTTCTATTTCTACAGTTAAAGTAAGAAATTGGGATAATACCATTAGCACACTCCCAACCTATTCGCTTATTTCCGACTCAGTTAAAAACTGGCGTGGAATGGAAGAATCTGAAGGAAGGCGCATCAAAAGAGCCGTCCTTATAGATACACACAGCATAAAATTTTGCACCCCGGAAATGCTCGAACGTTTTTCGAAATTTGAATTTCTTGATAATTATATTTCTCAGACGGAAAAACTTATTCAAAAATCGAACGAAAAAATAAATACCAAACTTTTGGTTAAAGGAAGAAGACAAACCAATATTGGCGTTTTTAGAGCCTACCTTGTTAATTATCTGGAAAACCATCCCTCTATAAATACTTCTCTTACAACTATGGTCAGGCAGTTAGAACCAACGGAGAAAGGTATTCCAATGGAAATATATGCCTTTAGCAAAATAAAAAGTTGGGTAGAATATGAAAGTATACAGTCAGATATTTTCGACCATATTTTAGCTATTATTCCCGAGTTTGAGCTTTCTGTTTTTCAAGAGCCCAGCGGTGCCGATTTTAGAAAAATATTGAAATAATTTCTAAGTTTTCTCAAAATACTTGACAATACAGAATGGCCAATGTATCTTTGACCGAACGTTTAGTCAAAAAAATATGTGTCCCAAGACAAGTGATCAATTTAAAGATATACGCAAAGAAAAAAGACAATTAATTCTTGATTCTGCTCTTATTGTCTTTGCCCAAAAAGGTTATCATGGAGCCTCCATAGCCCATATCGCCAAAGAAGCAGGAATATCTAAAGGTCTTATTTACAACTACTTTAACAGCAAGGAAGATATTATAAAAGAGACTCTTTCCTCCGGCTTAGAATTTATGTTTGAACAATACCTTATTGACCCGAATGATTTTACAACTGAGAAATTTGCTCATCTTATTGAAATGACCTTCGATTTACTTGAAAAAGACTTTTCCTACTGGAAAATTTATTTCTCTGTTTTAATGCAAACAGAAGTAATGGAATTAGTGCAAGATAAGCTTATGAAAATTTTGATTCCGATAATTGAAACTTTCTCAAAATTTATGGCAAAACTTGGCTTTGAGAACCCACTTGAAGAGGCTCGTTTTTTAGGAGCAACACTAGACGGACTCAGCTTAAATTACATTCTTGATCCTGAAAATTTCCCAAAAGAATATTGTATAAAACGTTTAAAATCAATCTATAACTTACCATAATATAATGAAGTATAAAATTTATATAGCACTTACAGCTTTTCTAATTTTTCAGTTGGGAGCATTTTCTCAAACCGATGAAAGAGCCAAAGAAATCGTGCGAAAAGCACAAAGCATTATGCTAGGGAAAAACAGCAGTTCCACCATGACCATGAACATTATCCGGCCCGAATGGAGCCGGTCGGTTAGCATGCAAACTTGGTCGATGGGAACAGATTATTACATTATTTATGTTACTGCCCCTGCTCGCGACAAAGGACAAGTTTTTCTTAAACGTGAAAAAAATATGTGGAACTGGATGCCACGCATTGGGCGTATGATCAAAATTCCGCCCAGCATGATGATGAGTTCTTGGATGGGTTCCGATTTTAATAACGATGAACTGATGAAAGAAAATTCACTGGTAGTGGATTATACCCACAAAATTGTAGGCGAAGAAACAATTGATGGCTATGCATGTTATAAAATTGAACTCCTTCCACTACCTCAAGCACCCGTAGTTTGGAGCAAAGTATTTCTATGGATATCTAAAGAACACGATTTTGCACTTCGCTCCGAACTTTATGGCAAAAACGATGAGTTGGTTAACCTTCAACTGTCTTCAGAAATAAAAATGATGGATGGACGCCTTTTGCCCTCAAAAATGGTCATGAAACCTGTTCAAAAGCCTGGACATCAAACCGTACTTCTCATTGAAAAAATAAATTTTGATGATCCAAAAATAAGCGCAAAAATGTTTTCTCAACAGATGATGAAGCAAATTCGCCCTAACCAATAGCAATAACCAGATTATGAAAACACTTTTCAAAATAGCCTGGCGAAATTTATGGCGCAATAAAAAGCGATCGCTCATTACTATGGTTTCCATTTTTATGGCGGTCTTACTTTCCATTTTTATGCGCTCTTTGCAA
>JAGGWH010000071.1 GCA_021157585.1 Bacteroidales bacterium
TCTGGAGATAAAAAAGCGTATTCTACGTCTGAAGTGGGCGATTGGATATGTGAGTTTATAAAAAAGGCATAGTTTATTGATTTTATTTAGGGGCTGCCAAAAAATAATATTCCAAATTGTTTTTATAATGATTTTCAAAAGCGGAAAGTGTTAAAGCTTTTCTTCCTTGAAGAATATCTTTTAAGTTGAACAGCTTGTAATCTAAAAGTTCAAAAAATTGAAACAATTCTTTTGCTGTGTTTTGATAATAATCGCTAGCCCCCAATCCAAATTCAAAAAGCACAAAAGGGCGGTCTTTTTTTAAAATTTCCTTAGCCCCTTTTAAAACCAAAAACTCTGCACCTTCCACATCAATTTTTATAAAGCGAATAGAAGATTCCAAGTCTTGAAAATCGTCTAAACGCTTTGTTTCTACTGTAATAACTTTAATATCAGGATTTTGCACAGCATATTTCCTTCGTTTTAATCCGCTATATGCCGGAGCATTTTTTACCCACTGAAATTCACTTTTTCCCGAAGTATCTGACAAAGCGTAAGGATAAACGAGTACGTGTTTTCCCCATCGACGTTTTAAATCGGTATAAAACTGAGGAATAGGTTCAAAAGCTAAGTGTTTACCTTGTGGCGCTTGCTTTGTAAAATACTTCAAGAACTCTCCTTTATGAGCACCCACATCAACGCAATTATCATCAGCACCTACATATTGCCGAATTAATTTCCTGCTCATTCTATCGTAGGTCAAATTTTTAGTGATGTCGAGTCTCAAAAAGAAGAGAATCTCACGAAGTATATTTTTGATCATCTAAGCAAATAATTTTTGCATAGTTTCCATATTTACAGAATGGTGTAAGTTTTTTGCTTCGGGTTGATACAAGAAACTTAGCTTATCGGCATGCGCCTCATTAATTTTTCCCCTAACAATTTTCATCGTACTATTTACCATATGATTAGCTTCACTAAAACCTTCGTCTAAAACCGCAAAAGTTGATGGTAACCAGCGTTCAGGGAACATGCCAGCATGTTTTCCTCTGGTTTTATAATGATCAATCTCTTCTTGTAAAATATTTAGTGCTTCTTGCTTTCCTTCTGTAGAGATATAATCAAAACCACGAGCTTTGACTTCTTTTTTCAAGGCTTCTTTGTTTGGGAAGATTAATCCAATGGTATAAGGATCTTGGTCGTTATGTAACATACATTGTTCTATATAAGGCGATTGCTCCATTAAAGCTTCTTCAATACTTTCAGGACTATATTTTTCGCCATCGTGACCAATTAACAAACTTTTATAGCGACCTAAAACATATAGGAAATCATCGGCATCCATATAGCCTAAATCACCGGTATAAAGCCAACCATCACGTAAGGTTTCTGCTGTTGCTTTTTCGTTACGCCAGTATCCAACCATTACATTTTCTCCTTTAACTACGATTTCGCCTTTTTCGCCTTTAGGAAGTTCATTCCCTTCATCATCACATATTTTAAGTTCTAAATTATCAACTAAAAAACCCGACGACCCCATTTTATGACGATGTTCCGCATTAGAAGAAATAACGGGAGAGGCTTCGGATAATCCATAGCCTTGATACATAGGCATACCAACGGCATAGAAAAATTTCTGAATATCAAGATCGAGTAAGGCTCCTCCACCGATAAAAAATTTCATATTCCCACCAAAGCCCTCTCTAATCTTGGTAAATAGAATTTTATCATAGATCCAAAGCAAAGGTTTTTTTAAAATTTTAAATCCTTTTCCTTTGTCAAATCCTAAGCTGTTATAATCATAAGCTGTTTTCATAGCATGATTAAAAAGCTTTTGAATAGTTGGACTTTTTGCTTTTATCCCGTTTTCAATATTTTTCTTAAAATTACGTGCTAAAGCAGGTACACTCATCATAATATGAGGTTTAATTTCTTTAATGTTGATTGGGATATTCTTAAGAGTTTCAGGCCCTGTTTTTCCTGTTTGAACGGTAGCTAAACTCGCCCCGAATTTCATAAAAGTATATATTCCGGCTGTATGCGCAAAAGAGTGATCGAGAGGAAGTATTATTAAAGTTTTATAAGATGGAGGAATATTCATTAAACTACTGGCTTGTTCAACATTGGCATAATAGTTCAAATGCGAAAGGATAATTCCTTTTGGATCTGCAGTAGTCCCGGAGGTATAACAAATATTAGCATAAGTACCCTCTTCTATTCCTTTTGCAAGATTTTCTTTTGCATCAATATTTTCCGCAAGATAATTTTCGCCTTTTTTGGCTATTTCACCAATATAAATTTCATCTGCTGCATAAGCTTCTTTTTCATCAAGTAAAATTATTTTTTCTATACCATCGAGTTTGCTTTTTATGGCTTCAATTTTAGGTAAAAGATTTTTAGAAACTATAAGACTACGACATTGAGCATGATTTATACGAAACTCTAATTCAAAAGGCTCAAGCTTAATAGATAAGGGAACGTTGACTATTCCACGATACAGCATAGCTAACTCACTGATAACCCACGCATTGCGCCCTTCCGAAATCAATGCTATACGCTCACCTTTTTGGATACCAATAGTATTAAATCCTGCCGCTAAATTATAAACTTGTTCTCTTGTTTCTTTATAACTTAAACTTTCAAATTGGGTAGTTTTCTTTTCCCATAAAAAAGGAAGGTCAGCATATTTTTTTACGCTCTCTTCAAATAATCCCGGTATTGTTCTCATAATTTAGTTTTGTTGTAATACTTTATAAAACAAAAATTTATAAACAATTTTATGTCTTAAGCATTCATTTTTATGCGATAAATTTAGTATATTTATTCAAATAACATATATTTTGAATTAAAGTGTATCTTTTGTTTGTAGTATTTCAAATGATATCTTAGTTGTAAATCATCATTTAATAGACAGCTTATACAGAATAAAACATTTTATTTTTTTGTAAAAAATAAAGCCGAGCATTTTTGCCCGGCTTTTGAAATTGTATATATTTATTTTACTTTAAATCCTCTAACTCCTTACGATAAGCCTCAAGTAACTCTTGTTGCGCTTTTATTAAAGCGGTTTGTTCATCTAGTTTTGCTGTGAGTTTATCCAAAGAAACTTCAAGTTCGGTAACTCTATTATTTAGTTCCGTTGTGTTTTGAGTTCTCTTTTCTAAAGCTTTAATGGAAATCATCATAATACCATCAATATCGGCAGAGGAAAGAGTTGTATCATTTCCAATAATACCCACACCATCGTTTCCAAAGTAATAGAAAATATCTTGTGCCATAGGTCCGTAATGACGAATTTTGCTGTTTTGAGCTTTGTAGTTCCACGATCCTATTTTCATCTTGCTAATACTTGATAAAAAGTATTCTCCATCAGCAGAAATAATATTTTCCTTTTTAGTAGAGTCAGAGATAGAAGACCAGCTATTTCCATTTGCAGCAAGAAAAACACCAACGTCAGCAGCTGCATTTGAATAAAGGTTGTATCCTCCATTAAATCGCATATTCATTTGGTTTGCTGTAGAAGTTGTCATAACAGATGTTGTACTATTGTCTCCTATAGCAAAGGAACCATTAACAGAACCTGTACTTACGTAATTCCCAAGAGCTGTTGAATTTGGTCCGCTTGCTGTTATTTTATA
This sequence comes from Bacteroidales bacterium, assembly GCA_021157585.1. Taxonomy (NCBI): domain Bacteria; kingdom Pseudomonadati; phylum Bacteroidota; class Bacteroidia; order Bacteroidales; species Bacteroidales bacterium. The sequence continues at coordinate 3,618 of JAGGWH010000071.1, forward strand.
ACCAATTGCAGTTGCATATTCTCCCGATGCAGTAGCTGTATTACCAATTGCTGTTGAATAATCGGCAGTAGCACTAACTTTATAACCTAAAGCAGTTGTATAATATCCAATATTAGCTTCGTCCCACTCTGTTCCACTAACAAAACCTGCTCTAAAAGCAGATTTTTTTGGATACCAAATTAAACGAGTTCCCGCTCCCGAAACTGCTAATGCTGTTCCTGAAGTAACGCTACCTGTAGAAATAATTCCATCCGTACCGTCAATAGTAAGTGCACCAGCATCAGCCGTTATTGTATTTCCCGATCCGGCACCTCCTTGATCGTATGCTTTATCAAGGGTATTATTAGATTCAGTGGTCAAATATCCAACAGTACTATGATCGCCCCAACTGTAAGCAGTCTGACCGTTTACTATACGAGAATCATTACCTTCTGCTACAGTTCCTGCAGCAGCTCCAAAATCCTTATTGAATGCAGTATTTTTTGAAAACACTGTTTCGTAAGATCCAAAATCAGAAATCTGACTCTCTGTTATTGAAATGCCGCTGGATTTGTCCCAAGCAGAATAAACAGGGTCTGTTTCATCTCCACCTGCAGCATCCCAATTAGAAATATCGTCATCTGTAATACCATAAGCTGGAGCTGCAACAAAAATAGGATCCGACTCTGTAA
>JAGGWH010000072.1 GCA_021157585.1 Bacteroidales bacterium
ATCTTCTTTCGGTCCCCAGAAAACCAATTGAGCATCGTCTTTCTCTGCTTTAAGTAACTTTCTTATCTTTTTAAAATCGTCTTCTGAAATTATTGGATCTATACTTTCTGACTGTGTCATATTCGGTTTTTCCAAACAAGCTATCACCTTTAATCTATCCGTAATTTCATCGGCAAAAACTTTTCCTGGCTGTGTAAAATGCGAAAGCAATTTATTAAACTTTGGCAAGTTTACTGCCCATATTTGAAAACCATTTTCATTGGCAAAATCAATTTCTTTACTCGGAAACTGAAACAAATAATAGTTAAGTTTTTCTGAATTCATTTTCCAATCTGCCTTGGTAACCCTTGCTTTTAATTCTTTTCGGATTTGCAATAAAGCCCACTGCCGATAAACCTCAACGTGAGTAAGTTCCGGTATCCATTTAGTATGAGCTACTCCTTTTATTTCAACACGTGTACCACCTTTACAGCTCACATTTACATCTTGTCGACCCGCACCAATACCTGTTCTAACCAAACCCGTACTTCTATTTAAAAAGCGGATATAATCACAAGCTTCTTTCACCTCGTCGGGATTTACCATTTCTGGATAAGTCACGGTTTCGATAAGTGGCATTCCCAAGCGATCGGTCTTGTAAATCCTCTTATGACCAATATCAGAAACCTCACGACAGCTATCTTCCTCAATGCTTAATTGAATAAGTTTTACGGTTTTGTTTTTCAGCTGAATCTCTCCTTCTACACCCAAAATTGCAGTTCGCTGAAAACCCGTTGGAATACTTCCATCCAAATATTGTTTCCGTGTAATATGCACCTCTCCTACAATATTCAATCGCGATAGCAATGAGATTTTAAGTGCAATTTCCAAAGCTTCTTTATTGATTGGAAAAGGTGGAGTATCGTCAACTTCATAGGTACAAGCCGTTTCATTTTTAAGTCGATAAGTAATCTCTTTACGCGTTTTAAATTCCATTAACGCGGTTCCATCATACTCGCCTAACTCACTTAAAGTTGGACGCATATGCCGGATTACTTCCGCATCAAAATCGTTATGCTTTTGAAACTGCCCAGCCGGGCAATGACAGAAAAGTTTTTCTTGGGTAAGTAATTGTTGGTGCACTTCTAAACCCGACATAAAACCAATACGGTTATAATCGGCTTGAACGGCATTTTTACGTTCAATATATCCAACGGTTTTTTTAGTGTTTTGGTAGTTCTTGAGAGGATCGAACTTCTTCATCTGTTTATAATTTTATATTTTGGCCAGATGCAGCTCGCATCCTATAATTATTTCTTTCAATAGATAAATAATTTGTCATGGCTTGGTTCATTTGAAAGTGAATTTTACAAAAAATTGTTGAACCGAAATTACTCGATTCTAGTTTATATTTATGTTCCTCAAATGTAGGAAATTTTATCGATAGATTATTCTTTAGAAACCTAAAAAAAGATGAATCACCTTAACTTTTCCTCCAAAAATAAAACTTAGTGACTTTGCAGCTTAGCGAGAAAAATTCATCACGCGAAGACGCAGAGACGCAAAGAAAAATAAAAGAGAAGACTAGCAGCAAATACCTTTGAGCACCTTTGTGGCATCCTTTGCGAACCTTAGTGATAAAAATTTTAATTCAAAAATGAACTGTTTTCACTATTTCAACACTCCTAAGATCCACTCAAATACTTATCATTTCTTTCAAACAAAATACAACACGAAATGTTTTTTCTTACTTTTGACGAAAGTCTAATTTATGTATGCCATCATCGATGTGGAAACAACAGGAGTAAATGCTAAAAGCGATCGCTTAACAGAGATTGCAATTATCATTTTTGATGGCGAAAAAATCGTTAAAGAATATTCCAGTCTGATTAATCCTGAGCGAGAAATCCCCTATTACATCACACGAATAACAGGGATAAACAACAGTATGGTAAACTCAGCTCCCAAGTTTTATGAACTAGCAAAAAGTATTGTTGAAATTACCGAAGGCTGCACTTTTGTTGCTCACAACGCTGCTTTCGATTACCGTTTTATTCGTGCCGAATTTGAAAGCTTGGGCTATAATTACGAACGCGAAACAATTGATACCATAAAACTGGCTCGGAAATCTATTCCTGGATTGAGGAGTTATAGTCTGGGCAAATTATGCAATGAAATTGGAATTGAAATAAACAACCGTCACCGTGCAATGGGCGATGCACAGGCAACCGTAGAGCTCTTTAAACGTATTTATCAATTTTAAGCAAAAAGTATACAAATCATTTATTTTTGACAAATGAATGCTGCAAAAAATAAAAAATAGAAGAGCCACGAAAACACCAATACACCAAATGCCACAAAAAGAATCAACCAAAAAAGCATAACAAACAATGAGAAAATCACTTCTGAATTTAGTCCTTATTATCGTTTCCATCGCAATGTTGATTGGAGCATTTATTTATTTTCAAACAGAAGACAAGAATCCGTCCATCATCTTTGAAACGGAGTTAGGAAATATTACAGTGGAATTGTATTTGGATAAAGCTCCTATTACAGCTGCAAATTTCCTTCGTTACGTTGATGAAAATAGACTTACAGAAGCCACTTTTTATCGTACAGTAAGAGATGGGAACCAAGAAAATAATCCGGTAAAAATCAATGTCATTCAAGGCGGATTATATGAAGATAATCACCCTATGATGCTTGAGCCAATCGCTCATGAAAACACAAAACAAACAGGAATAAAACACTTGGATGGAGTAATTTCAATGGCGAGATATACACCCGGAACAGCCACTTCAGAATTTTTTATTTGTGTTGGAGATCAGCCTGCTCTTGATTATGGCGGCGGCAGAAATAACGATGGTGCAGGCTTTGCTGCTTTTGGAAAAGTGACTGAGGGAATGGATGTCGTTCATCAAATTCATCAGGCAGCAGCCGATGGTCAATATCACAATCCAAGAATTAAGATTTTTTCTATTAAAAGAAAGATTAACACCAATTAATATCCTTTATGATTTGTCTTCGTGATACTTTGTGGTGAAAAAAAATTACCACAGAAACTCTAAGAATATAATCAAGATAAATCAGTTTTTCAAACAAAAAAAGGGCAACCCCAGTATATTGAATTCGCCCTTTTAATCGAAATTTAATTTTACACCTCAACTCTTGGTTTAAAAACATTCGATTTCATTAAAATATCAACATATTGCGCACGTTTATAAGCATATGGGTCTTTAATCTTATCGCGAGAAAGGATAGCACGAAATTCATCTACCGAAGCATAATCGTTCTTATCCATCCAAGACTGAAGATCGTCTAACATTTTGGTAATATGATTGATACCATTTTTATAAAGTGTTGTAACAACCTGAACAACGTCAGCACCGGCCAAAAGCATTTTAATCATATCCTCACCTTCCATAATACCGGTATTAGCAGCAAGACTCATATTTACCTGTCCGGCTAAAAGTCCAACATAACGCAAAGGTAAACGGCTTTCATCTGAATTGGAGAAATTATAAGGGAAATGCATTTTCTGATCATTGATATCAATATCGGGCTGGAATAATTTATTAAACATCACAACAGCATCTGCACCTGAACCTTCTATCATATGCACCATACGAAGTGTATTGGTATAAAATGGACTAATTTTAGCAGCAATCGGTATATTTACGGCTTCTTTCACATCGTGAATGATATTTAGTTGTTCTTGCAAAACATCGTGACCACTTAAACCAAAAGGCTTCGGAGTAGAAAAGAAATTAAGCTCTATTCCATCAACACCCGTTTTTTCTATCTCTTTGGCATAATCTACCCAAGTATACTTATAAACACAATTTAAACTGGCAAAAACAGGAATATTAACTGCTTTTTTAACCTTGCTTAAATTTTCCAAAAACTCTTGAGGTCCAATTTCTCCCATATCAGGAAATAAAGAAATCATTTCTGCATTCCGTTCATTATAGGCATTTAAATCTTCGTCGGCTTCAAAATTTTCAAGCTGAATTTGTTCTTCAAATAAGGATTTATAGACAATAGCACCAGCACCTGCTGCTTCAATTTTTTTAATATTCTCAATATCAGCTACTAAATTACTGGCACCCACAATTAAAGGATTTTTTAATTCGATACCCATATAGGTTGTTTTTAATTCGGCCATATTTTTAAATTTTAAATGATTTTTAATGATAATTATCACCAAAGGTACAAAAATTGAGAGTCAAAATATGACATTTAGGTATTTTATGTCCGAAATACGACATGTAATGGCCTTTTTAGTCAAAATGAGTAATTTACGTCTGATGATTGAATGCAAACGTTTGAAAAAAATCACATAATTCATATCCTTTCTAAATTATATTTTAATGTGATTCTAAACATCATATTCTTTATCAAACAGATTAAAATTAGTACTTTTGTACTCCTTTTTTAAGGAAATACGTATTGCGTTAAAAATAAGAAAGTTAAATATTTTTAAAATGGAAAATAAGAAAAAATTTATTACTTGTGATGGAAACTATGCAGCTTCTCATATTGCTTATATGTTTAGCGAAGTTGCTGCCATCTATCCCATCACTCCCTCCTCAACCATGGCTGAATACATTGATGAGTGGGCGGCTCACGGTCGGAAAAATATATTTGGAGAAACTGTTAAGGTTTCAGAAATGCAATCTGAAGGTGGTGCTTCCGGTGCCGTACACGGTTCCCTACAAGCAGGTGCTTTAACAAGTACATTTACAGCTTCTCAAGGTCTGCTACTGATGATTCCTAATATGTATAAAATGGCTGGTGAACTTTTACCTGCTGTTTTTCATGTAAGTGCTCGTAGTTTAGCTGCTCAAGCACTTTCTATTTTTGGAGATCATTCTGATGTAATGTCTGCTCGCCAAACAGGTTTTGCTTTTTTAGCAACCGGTGGTGTTCAAGAGGTTATGGATTTAGCCGGTGTTGCTCACTTAGCAGCTATTAAAACTCGCATTCCATTTGTACATTTCTTCGATGGATTCCGTACATCTCACGAAATTCAAAAAATTGAATATTTTGAAAATGATGATTTATCTGATTTAATAGATAGAGAAGCTCTACAAAAATTTAGAGACTCTGCTTTAAACCCTGAAAATCCTGTAACCAGAGGTACAGCTCAAAATCCGGATATATATTTCCAAGCTCGCGAAGCAGCCAATAAATTTTACGATAACATTCCTGATGTTGTTGAGGAATATATGCAAGAAATTACCAAAAAAACCGGTCGCGAATATCATCCATTTACATATTACGGAGCTGAAGACGCTACAGATATTATTATCGCAATGGGTTCTGTTACCGAAACCATTAAAGAAGTAATTGACTATAAATTAGCTAATGGCGACAAAGTTGGTTTAATTTCTGTTCATTTATACCGCCCTTTCTCTGCAAAATATTTCTTAAACGTTTTACCAAAAACAGTAAAACGAATTGCAGTACTAGACCGCACAAAAGAATTGGGTGCTAACGGAGAACCATTGTATTTAGATGTTCGTGATTTATTTTACGGAAAAGAAAATGCTCCTGTAATTGTTGGTGGTCGTTATGGATTATCCTCTAAAGATACCACTCCGGCTCAAATTATTGGCGTTTACGAAAACTTACAACTTCCTGAACCTAAAAATGGCTTTACAATTGGTATTGTAGATGATGTTACTTTCTTATCTCTTCCTAAAAAAGAAGAAGTAAGTATTGTTCCGGAAGGAACTTTCGAAGCTAAGTTTTATGGTTTAGGTGCCGACGGAACTGTTGGAGCAAATAAAAACTCTATCAAGATTATTGGTGATTCTACTGATAAATTTGTTCAAGCATATTTTTCATACGACTCAAAAAAATCTGGAGGAATAACTATTTCTCACCTACGTTTTGGTGACAAACCCATTCGCTCTATCTATTTGGTAGGAACTCCCGATTTTGTTGCTTGTCACGTTCCTGCATATCTAAAAAAATATGATATGCTAAAAGGTATCAAAGAAAACGGTACTTTCTTGATGAACAGTAGCTGGGATGCAGCAACTACCTTGGAGCACCTTCCTGCCAAAATCAGAAAAACACTTGCAGAGAAAAACATTACAATGTACATTATCGATGCTACCAGTATAGCCGACGAGATAGGCTTAGGTAATCGTACAAATACCATAATGCAATCAGCTTTCTTTAAAGTATCCGAAGTAATTCCTTACGATTTAGCCGTTGAAAAGATGAAGGCTTTCATAGTAAAATCTTACGGTATGAAAGGCGAAGAGATTGTAGCAATGAACTTTGCTGCTGTTGAACGTGGTGGTGCTGTAACTAAAGTTGATATACCAAAAGAATGGGCTAATATTGATATTGATGCTGAACAGAAAAAAGCTGACGATGCAATTCCTGACTTCATTAAAAACTTTGTAAACCCTGTAAATGCTCAAGATGGTGATGATTTGCCTGTAAGTGCTTTTACCGGACGTGAAGATGGAACTTTCCCTGCAGGAACTACTGCTTATGAGAAACGTGGTGTTGCAGTCAACATTCCCGAATGGCAAGTAGATAGCTGTATTCAATGTAACCAATGCTCTTATGTTTGTCCTCATGCTGCTATTCGTCCTTTCTTAATGGATGAAAAAGAAGTAGCAAATGCTCCTGAAGGAACAGATACTAAAAAAGCAACAGGAAAAGCATTTGCAGGATTACAATTCCGCATTCAAGTATCTGCTTTAGACTGTACAGGTTGCGGTAACTGTGCCGAAGTTTGTCCTTCTAAAGAGAAATCGTTGATTATGAAGCCTCTTGAAAGTCAAATGGTAGAAGCTGACCGTTGGGATTATTTTGCTAAAAACGTTACATATAAAGATACTTTAGTTGATAAAACGAAGACCGTTAAGAATTCTCAGTTTGCACAACCTTTATTTGAGTTCTCAGGAGCCTGCGCCGGTTGTGGTGAAACTCCATACATCAAAACCATTACTCAATTGTTTGGTGATAGCATGATGGTTGCCAATGCTACCGGATGTTCTTCTATCTACGGTGGTTCGGCTCCTTCTACACCTTATTGTAAAAATTCAGAAGGAGAAGGACCTGCTTGGGCTAACTCATTATTTGAAGATAATGCAGAATATGGTTTCGGTATGGCAACGGGAGTTAACAAAATGCGCGCACGCATTCAACTACGTTTAGAAAAAGCACTCGAAAATGGAGTTAGTGATGAAGAAAAAGAAGTTTTTGAAAATTGGATTGCAAACAAGCAAAATCTTGAAGAATCAAAAATAGCTTCCGAAAAACTAAAAGCCGTTTTAAGTGCATCTCCAAATACTGAATTATCCAAAGAATTATTGAGTCTGAGTCAGTATTTTGCTAAACGTTCTAATTGGATCTTTGGTGGTGACGGCTGGGCATATGATATTGGATTTGGCGGACTTGATCATGTATTAGCTGCCGGAGAAGATGTTAACGTTTTGGTTATGGACACTGAGGTGTATTCAAACACTGGTGGACAATCTTCTAAAGCAACTCCGGTTGCTGCTGTTGCAAAATTTGCATCTGCAGGTAAACGCATCCGTAAAAAAGATTTAGGAGTTATGATGATGTCTTACGGTTATGTTTATGTTGCTCAAGTAGCAATGGGATCTAGTAATACACAATTTTTCAAAGCCATTAAAGAAGCAGAAGCTTTCCCCGGCCCATCAATTATAATTGCTTATTCTCCTTGTATCGCTCACGGTATCCGTTCAGGTATGGGAACAACACAACTTGAACAAAAGAAAGCCGTTGAAGCAGGATACTGGACTAATTACCGTTTCGACCCCAGATTGGAAGAACAAGGAAAAAATCCTTTCCAATTGGATTCTAAAGCACCGGATTGGAGTAAATTCAAGCCATTCTTAATGAATGAAGTACGCTATACTTCACTAAAGAAAGCATTCCCAAAAGAAGCTGAGGAACTATTCCAAGCTGCTGAAGAAAATGCTAAATGGAGATACAATAGCTACAAACGCTTGGCTGCCGCCGATTATTCGCTTCCTGAAAACGAGTAATGCTAATTATAAATTTCATAAAACCGGAAGCTTTTGTTTCCGGTTTTTTTATGCCAAATCTTCTTATTTTTACAAAAAAAATAACAAATGAAAAATTATACAATCATTTTATTATCGGCCATCCTACTTGGCTTTACTTCTTGCCAACCTAAAGTTGAAAAACAAAGCAATGATAAAAACGAGAAACTGCTTATGGCTACACTTTATGTGCAGCAAGCTGCCGAATTTAAAGCACTCAATTATCAGGCTTATAATATTGGCAAACTTCGTTTGGATCAAATATTAAGCAAAAAACAAAGCGATAAAAAACTAGCTATTGTTGTAGATATCGACGAAACTGTTTTAGACAACTCCCCTTTTGAAGCAAAAAGTATTTTAGAAAAAACATCCTATCCCATGTACTGGGCTGAATGGTGTAATCTATCCAGAGCCGAATCTATTGCCGGAGCACAAGAATTTTTAAGTTATGCTGCAGAAAAAGGAGTTGAAACATTTTATATCTCCAACAGAAAAATAGAATTATACAAAGGAACTTTAAGCAACCTGATAAATAATGGTTTTCCTTTTGCCGACTCGACTCACGTACTTTTAAGAACAACAACTTCCGACAAAGAACCGCGTAGAAGTATTGTTAAAGAAAACTACGAAATTGTTTTACTCTTTGGCGATAATTTAGGCGATTTCTCCTCCATTTTCGATAACAAAAGTACAGCTAATCGTTATGCAATGGTTGAAGAGCACAAATCCGAATTCGGCTCAAAATTTATTGTATTACCCAATCCAATGTACGGAGCTTGGGATGCTGCTATGTTTTACGATTTGGTAGTCGATAATAAAGACTCTGTTTATAAAGCACGATTGAAAAGTTTTTAATAAGACCTTTTCACTCCAAACAAAAAGCAGCATTGAAATATCAATACTGCTTTTTTTATTTCACAATGCCATCCAAATAAGCCTTAATTTATCTCCAAATCAAAAGGCATTCTGGCTTGAATTAAATCTTGGTTTTGTAAATTGTTGAAATACTTTATGTACTTAGCAAACACACCAAATTCTTTTCCAATAAACACACTACTTTCTCCCGTTAAATCTTCAATCATTTGCATAACAGGATCTTTCTGAACAGGTAGTGATTGAATACGATAATCATCCATTTCGGCTAATTCTGCTGCTGCTGCAATGGCATCCTCTAAGCCCCCAAGTTCATCAACAAGACCTAAACCAATAGCTTGCTCTCCTGTCCACACTCTACCTTGACCAATAGCATCAACATCCTCAAAAGTCATACTTCTGCCCTCAGCGACTTTATTTACAAAACTAGAATAAACATTTTCTATACTTCTCTGAATAACAGCACGCTGAAATGGCGATAAAGGTTTTGTTAAATCCATAAAGTCTGAATTATCATTAGTCATCACCTCATCAAAAGTAATTCCTAATTTATCGTTCATCAGCTCTTTTGCATTTGGAATCATGCCGAAAACGCCAATAGAACCAGTAATTGTTGTCGGTTCAGCAAAAATATAATTAGCATTACAAGCAATATAATAACCACCCGAAGCAGCCACATCACTCATAGAAGCAACTACCGGTTTTTCGGCTTTAGTCAACTCAAGCTCACGCCATATTAAATCAGAAATCAAAGCACTACCTCCGGGAGAATTTATGCGTAAAACAACAGCCTTAACACGATTATTTTCTCTAGCCTTTTTTAGTGCTTTTATAATATTTTTTTCTCCTATATATGTATCATCTCCTTTGCCCTGCATAATCTCTCCCGAAGCATAAATAACAGCAACTCTATCGCGCGATTTACTTCCTTTCTTATAAAAAGAGGTATTAATATATTTTCCAACATTCAATAAATTCAAATCCTTTTTTTCTTTTCCTCCGGAGAAAGAAACAAGATAATCTTCAACCTCATCCTTATATTTTAACTCATCAACAAAACCATAGTCAACAGTCGATTTTGCATCATTCAAAGCTAAATTATCTGCATATCTATTTAAATCATCAACAGTAAGCCCTCGGGATATAGCAATAGGATTTAATATCTCTGTCCAAACCGAATTGATTAAAGCAGTAGTTTGCTTTTTACTTGCCTCACTCATTTTATCAAGTATAAATGGCTCAACAGCACTTTTAAACTGTCCGTGCCTAATAATCTGCATATCTATTCCTAGCTTATCTAAAGCGCCTTTATAAAAAGTTACTTGTCCATGCAGACCATTAAAAAGAATAAAACCTTCGGGATGCAAAAAAAGATGATCGGCAACAGAAGCCAGATAATAAGCTTTCTGATCGAATACAGTAGCATAAGCAACAATAAACTTTCCATCTTCCTTAAAATCTTCAAGCGCATTTCTTATTTCTTGCACACTGGATATACCAGCAAGAATACTTGGCGCACTCAAATATATTCCATCAATATTAGGATCGGCTTTAGCCTTTTTAATAGCACGAATTATTTCGTCTAAACCGGGATTTTTTTTCATCGAAAAATCGGTGAAATCCATTTGAGCAAATGGATCATTACCACCTCTATCGTTAATTTGATAATCCAAATCAAGATGTAAAATACTATGTTCAGTAGCAATTACTTCCTTATCTTCTGCAGAAGAAACAATAGCACCAATAATTCCTAGAAATAGAAAAAACGAAATTATTCCGGCAATAAAAATACCAAGAACAGTTGCGAGTGTATATTTAAAAAACTGTGACATATAGCTTAAATTTTAACGATTAATGTAAGCTGCAAGTTAAGTATTTTTCTTTGTTCAAAGGTTAATGATTTTATTGAACTATGCTAATTCTTTGTTAACAATGGACTGTGAAAACTTTAGTTATTTTCATTTGTCAAATTTTATGCTTTTAAAGCAACTTTGTATTAGATGAGAATAAATAAAAATATAGGAATCTTTCAGACGATAGCTTTAATCTTTTTTCTTCTGTTGGGCTTATATAGTTTAGCCAACAAACCTTACTCTCATTTTAATGCGAGGCATACTGTAAACAATTATTTTTCGATTTACATAATGGATCAGGGACAATGTACAGCACAAGATTTTTGTGCTATGCTATTGTTTTACAACCCAAATCTAAAAATAGAAAAAGCAGAATCACTTGCCAAAATGTATATACTCGAAGCTCAAAAAGAAGGAGTAAATCAAGACATTGCTTTTACTCAAATGTGTTTAGAAACAGGCTTTTTAACCTATAATGGAAATGTAAAATCCCATCAAAATAATTTTGCCGGTTTAGGTGCCATAAATAAAGATGAAAACGGAGAGTGCTTCCCCGATATTCAAACCGGAGTAAGAGCTCATATACAACACCTTAAAGCCTACGGATCAAAGCGTAATTTATTTTCCGATTTAGTTGATTCACGCTTTAGATTTGTAAAACGCGGCAGTGCTCTAACAATTTACGATTTAACCGGTAAATGGGCATCAGATAAAGAATATGCACTCAAACTGGAGGATCTCCTTTCTCGCCTATTTTTTATCCGAAATCAAATTGCTTTCAGAGAATCTTTAGGGATTTATTAAATTTTCCTACACTTAAAACTCCTAAAATAAGCTCCTTATATTTGAAGACTAACAAATGGTTAATAAGTTAGCTTTATCAATGAATTCCTAAGTCCTTTCTTTTTTTATTTTTGCTATTGGATGCATAAAATTACGATACTTTTAGGAAGTAATCAAGGCAATAGAAGAGACTTGATTTTAAGAGCAATACAATTGCTCGAAACCAAACTTGGCAAATACCTAAAAGCATCTTCTATCTATGAATCAAAAGCTTGGGGTTTTGAAGCAGAAACAACATTTCTTAATCAGGTTTTAATATTTGAAACACAATTAAAGCCACAGGAGATTTTACAGATTAGCCTCGATATAGAAAAAGTATTAGGAAGAATAAGAAATACCAAAGGATATGCTTCTCGCACTATGGATATCGACCTGCTTTTCTACGATAATCGAATTATTGAAGAAGCAAACTTACAAATTCCTCATCCCCGATTACATTTACGCCGTTTTACTTTAGAGCCATTAGTAGAAATAATACCAAATTTTATCCATCCAAAATTTAAAAAAAGCATGAGTGAACTTTTGCAAGCTTGCCCAGATAATTTAATGCCAAATAAACTTGAAAAATAAAATGATTCATAATTTTGTTGCCATAGAAGGAACCATAGGTGCGGGGAAAACATCCTTAGCAACTAAAATTGCTGAGGAGAACAATGGAAAACTTATACTGGAACAATTTGCCGACAATCCTTTTTTACCAAAATTTTATGAAAACGGCGACAAATACGCTTTTCCCTTGGAACTCTCCTTTTTAGCAGAACGCTACCAACAACTTAGTGCTCAACTGAGCTCACAAGATTTATTTAAAAATTTTACTATTTCGGATTATTTATTTAACAAATCATTAATCTTCGCACAAAAAACACTTCCTCCCGATTTATTTGGCTTATATAGTAAACTCTTCGGCATTATCAACTCCTCCATTCCAACCCCCGACCTTTTAGTTTATCTTTATTTAAGAGTAGACCGACTAAAAGCCAATATTAAATTGCGTGGACGTTCTTATGAGCAAAGTATTGCCGATGATTATTTGGAATCGATTCAACAAGGCTATTTTGAGTTTATCAGACAGCAACAAAATATGCGTATTTTAATCTTAGATACCAACAATATCGACTTTGTCAAAAATCCCGAAGATTATAAAAAAATAATGTATCATATCAATCAAGAATACTCTGTTGGTATTCACCGAAGAGTACTTTAACAGCTAATTATCAGAATTTTTTAACCTCAAACCACCAATACTAATTCACAAATTAATGTTGATGATTTTCATATTAATAAAAATCTCTTTACAGTTTGATTTGTAACTTTACGTCTAAATGGGAAGTGCATGCAAACAAATACTAAAGTATCAACAATAATTATCACGCTCCTGCTTGGGGCTTTTCTTGCTGCTGCTTGGTTTGGATATAAATTATTATCAACCGAAAGCCTGAATCCTTTACAAGCTTTTCCCAAAAACACAGCTTTTGTCCTTGAAATTCCTAAAGCAGAAAAATTCTTCCGAAAACTAAATAATGAAAATATTTTTTGGAATGATTTATTATTGAACAAAAAAGCAAAGGAATTTAATGACGTTTTTAATGAATTATTGACTGAGAGCCGAAATGATGAAAAATTAAAATCTTTTTTTAATCAAACTTTTTATTTGTCTTTAATCTCTACAGATGAAAATTCAACAGATTTTTTACTAATAACAAAGCATAATAGATTCAATCTAAAATCTTTACAAACAAAACTTCTGAGTAAAATAAAAGGAATACAGTATTATGCTCCAATTAACGATTCTAATTTTGCCAAAATAACAACTGCTACGTCAAGCTATTTTCTTGAAGAAAGTAAAGGTTTATTCTTTATCAGCTCTAATCCAAAAGTAATACAAAAAGCAAAAAAACAGTTAGCAGAAGAAAAAGAGCTAATCAAGTCTGTTGACTTTAACCAATTAAAAACAACTAGAGGAAAACGTGCAGATGCCTACCTTTATATAGAATATCCTTCTATAAACGAAAACCTGAAAAACATACTTAATACCAAGGGAATCGCCAAGCTAAAACCATCTTCCGTAGCTAATTACAGCGTTTTAGATATTATATTAAAAAAAGACGAACTCCTGTTAAACGGATATACTTCGGCTTTCGATAGTTTAAACCAAAACCTAAGCGCTTTCAAAAATCAAAAAGGACAAAAGTCGCAATTAGCAATATCACTCCCCTATTTTACAGAAAGTTTTATTGGCTATAATCTTTCCAACTATCGTTCTTTTATTGAAAAGCAAACTGTTTTATCGCAACTTAAAAAACAGCGTACTGCTATTGATAAAATGATAAATGGAAAATCTTTGGATATTACCGAAAAGTGGTGGGCAGGAGAAGTAGCTTTAGTCGTTGATAATAAGCAAAGAGAATATGTTGTAGCAACGGCAAAATCCGGAAGAGAGGCTTATCGATTATTATCGGATATTGCTCATCAATCGCAACCGGAAATTATTACAATAAACTATCGTGAACAAAAGATTAAAGAAATCAATTCTCCACATTTTCTTGTCAGTCAGTTTGGAAACTTATTTTCCAACTTTAAAGAAGTTTACTTTTGCGTTATTGACGACGCTGTAATTTTTTCGAAAAATATTCCTGATTTAAAAAAATATATTGATGCTTTGATTTTAGGAAATAATTTAAGCAAAAACGAAAGTTATATTAAATTTTCCGATAACCTTTCTGATAACGCCATAATACGGATTTACAGCAAAACACCAAAAACCACACATCCAATCTTCGATTTATTCTTATTAAACGGTAAAACTCTTTTCAATAATTTCGGGAATCTTATTAAGCATATCCAAGGGCTTGGAATTCAAATTAGCAATAAAAACGATCTGTTTTATACAGGATTATTTATAAGCCACGGAGAAAATATTATAGAAAAATCGAGTGCATGGCAAGTTGACTTAGAAGCAGAAATTGTTGCCGGTCCATTCTTAGTAAAGAACCACAGTACAGGCGGAAAAAGCATCTTAGTACAAGATAAATTTAATACACTTTATCTTTTAAATGCCAAAGGCGATATCATTTGGAATCAAACACTTAAAGAAACGATTAAGAGTCAGGTTTTTTCTGTCGATTTTTATAAAAACGGAAAATGGCAGTATCTTTTCAATAGTGCAAACTTTTTATATTTAATAGATATAAATGGGAATCCGGTAGCAGATTATCCTATTCAACTGAATGCTGAGGCGAGCAATAGCTTACAAGTCTTGGACTATAATAATAAAAAAGATTATCGTATAATAATTGCGGCTAAAAACGGAGAAATATATAATTACGAATTAAGCGGAAGGCTCCTAAAAGGCTGGCAAGCAGAAAACACCAGAAAAGAAATAAGTAAGCCTCTTACCCATTTAATTTCCAACAAAAAAGACTATTTAATATTTGAAGCATCAAACGGGAATATAATTATGACCGACCGACGAGGAAACAAACGAATGGAAATACGTAAATCATTTACCAATGCCTTAGGATCGGATATTTATATCAATCGTACAAATAGCAAAAAGGGGATGATGCTCACTACAGATACTAAAGGCAACTTGGTTTATATTCCTGAAAAAGGAAGTGTTATAAAAACATCTTTCGGAAAAATGTCGAGTAATCACTTTTTCCTTTATTCAGATTTTGATAAAAATACAGAAATGGATTTTATTTTTCTAGATGGTAAAAGATTACAAATTTTTGACAAGTTCAAAAAAGTATTACTATCGTATGATTTTAATAATTCTATTCAGCTAAAACCACAACTATTTAGTATTAATAATCAGACAATATTGGGAATTGTTGATCAAACAGAAAATCAGCTTTATCTATTCAATAAAGATGGTATTTTAAAGGATAAAATAAGGAAAGGAAATACTCCTTTTGTAACAGGAAGATTAAATAAAAGCGCAAGCCCTTCCCTGCTTATCGGTTCGGGTAAATCACTTTTCAACTATCCTTTAGATTGATTTTCTATCAGTATAGAATTTACAGTATTCTTTTAAACCACAACTTTCACACTTCGGTTTTCTAGCCAAACAAACATATCGTCCGTGCAAGATTAACCAATGATGAGCGATTGCCAATTTTTCTTCAGGAATATATTTCACTAACTGTTTTTCGGTTTCCAAAGGTGTTTTAGCGTTATACGTTAATCCCAAACGTGCAGCAAGCCTAAAAACGTGAGTATCAACGGCCATAGCCGGCTTATTAAAAATTACAGAAGCAATAACATTAGCCGTTTTTCTTCCAACTCCGGGCATTTTCTGCAATTCATTGATATCCGATGGAAGCTCACCTTTAAAGTCTTGGTGTAACATTTTAGCCATTCCAACTAAATGTTTAGCCTTATTATTTGGATAAGAACAACTACGAATAAAAGTAAATACATCTTCCGAACTGGCTTTTGACATGCTTATCTCGTCAGGATATTGCGCAAATAATGCAGGCGTAATTTGGTTTACACGTTTATCTGTACATTGTGCCGAAAGAATTACAGCAACCAAAAGCTCAAAAGGGTTTGAATAATGCAGTTCTGTTTCAGCAATAGGCATATTCTCTTCAAACCACTGAATCACAGCTTCAAAACGCTCTTTTTTACGCATAGTATTAAGTGAGATTTGCCGCTAAAACATCAACAATATGTATACATTTTATTGGGAGTTTATGCTTTTCAACATAACCGCAAATATTCATTAAACAACTGGAATCTGTAGATACAATATATTCGGCTCCTGTTGCTAAAGCTTTTTCCACTTTTTGCTGAACCATAGCACTGGAAATACCTTCAAACTTAACAGAAAATGTTCCGCCAAAGCCACAGCAACTATCAGGCTCTTCCATTTCAATCAATTCCAAACCTTTAACTTTACTCAAAAGCAAACGAGGTTCGTTTGTCAGTCCGTACTCTCGCTTTGAAGCACAAGACTCGTGATAAGTAACTTTATGATTAAACTCGGCACCAATATCTGTCTTTTTAAGCACATTTACCAAAAAATCGGTAAATTCAAAAATAGAGTTTTGTAATTGTTTCGATTCATTATGCAAGGCAGAATTATGAAATAGCTTTGGATATTGCCTTCTCACCATTCCCGTACAAGATGCCGAAGGTCCTACAACATAATGTTTACCGTGAAAATCTTTAATAAATTTCGCTCCTAAGTCTTTAGCCTCATCCCAAAATCCGCTATTAAAAGCCATTTGTCCACAACAAGTTTGTTTAGGATTATAATTTACATCTGCCCCTAAGTTCTCAAGGAGTTTAATCATATTCTTTCCTGTTTCAGGAAAAAACTGGTCAATAAAACATGGGATAAAGGCTTCTACTTTCATTTGTTTTAAACAATTAAGTGCAAAAGTAGCGAAAGCCTTTTAATATCCAAGAATAGCGGTACCGAATTATTTTTGCATTTTTTGTATCTTGCAGAAAAATTAAATCTAAATCCCATGAAATCTAAAATCACAAAATTTTTCCTTTATTTAATTGCAGCCCTTATTGTTTTATTCTTGGCTGGTCCTAAAGTTGAGAAACCTTCGGTTGATGGCTTTGTTGCACCGGTAGAACAAACTATTTCATTAAGTGAATTAGAAAAACAAATTAATGATTCAGAAGCAAAAGTAAAATATCTAAAACCCGATAATGAATCGCGTATTTTATGGGCAAATGCCGACAGTTTATACAAAACAGAATATGTTTTGCTTTATTTACACGGCTTCTCGGCCAGTCCAAAAGAAGGCTACCCTATTAATTATGATTTTGGTAAACATTACGGAATGAATACCTATATTCCACGTCTTTACGCACATGGTTTAGATTCGCCTGCAAATTTATTGGATATGACTCCTGATAAATTAATAAATTCAGCTAAAGAAGCTTTAACTGTAGCCCGTCAACTTGGCGACAAAGTGATAATTATGAGTACTTCTACAGGCGGAACACTATCTCTACTTTTAGCTGCTGAGAATCCGGATATTTTCGCACAAATTCTTTATTCGCCTAATATCCAAATAAAAGACGATAATTCTAAAATTCTTACATACCCCTGGGGATTAAATCTGGGAAAAATGATAGCGGGAGAGACTTTAGTGTACGATGACGAACCGGAAGTACAAAAATACTGGCAATCTACTTATAGAATTGAAGGAGTTGTATATTTACAAAGCTTAGTAGAAAATACTATGATTAAAAGCACCTTCGAAAAAGTAAATCAACCACTATTTTTAGGCTATTATTATAAAAACGAAACAGAACAAGACCCAACTGTTAAAGTAAGCGCAATGCTGGATATGTTTAATCAAGTTAGCACTCCTGACGAATTAAAAAGAAAACACGCATTTCCTAATGTTGGAGTCCATCCTCTAGCATCTGGCATAAAATCAAAAAATATTGATGCTGTTAGAGATGAAACATATAAATTTGCCGAAGAAATATTAAAATTAAAACCTATACAAGAAAATTAAATATGAGTATACATATTGGAGCTAAAAAAGGCGAGATTGCCGAAACTGTTTTACTACCCGGAGACCCCTTACGTGCAAAATATATTGCAGATACATTTTTAGATAATGTTGTAATGTACAGTAAAGTTCGTGGAATGTACGGATTTACAGGATTTTACAAAGGAAAACGCTTGTCTGTACAAGGTACAGGAATGGGAGTACCATCTATTTCTATATACGTAAATGAGCTAATTAACGATTATGACGTACAAAAGCTTATGCGAATAGGAACTTGTGGTGCTATCCAAAATGATATTGAACTGAAAGATGTTATTTTAGGGATGGCGGCATCTACAGATTCCAGTCTGAACAAAATTCGTTTTGATGGAATGGATTATGCTCCTATTGCAGACTTTGAATTGTTAAATCAAGCATATCAATACGCTATGAGCAAGGGGAAAAAAGTAAAAGTGGGAAATATTCTTACTTCTGATATTTTTTATAATGATGACTATTTAGCCGATCCTTTTCAAAAATGGAAAGATTTTGGTATTATGGCAGTTGAAATGGAAAGTGCCGCATTATATACTTTAGCAGCAAAATATAAACGCAAGGCTTTAACAATTCTAACTGTAAGCGATCATATTACAAAAGGAGAATTCTGTTCAGCAGAAGAACGCCAAACTGCTTTTACCGATATGATGGAAATTGCACTCGAAATTGCCTAAGAAATCATAAAGACTTCTTAATAAGAAACCCAAATTCATAATAAATGAATAAAATAGTTTTAATTAGCGGGGCAACTGCCGGCATTGGAGAAGCGTTAGCATGGAAATTTGCCGAAAACAACTACAACCTTATTTTAACCGGTCGACGTAGCGAGCGCCTCAAAAAAATTAAAGCTGAATTATCAGCTAAATTTAGTGTTGAAATACTTAGTTTAAACTTTGATATTCGTGAATTAAAGGAAGTAGAAAAAGCCGTTAAAAGCATTCCTGAAAATTGGCAAAAGATTGATGTTTTAATTAATAATGCAGGACTAGCTGTTGGAGTGACTCCCATACAAGATGGTATTTATGATGATTGGGATAGAATGATAGATACCAATATTAAAGGGCTGCTTTACCTTTCGCGTAACATAATTCCATTTTTAAAAGCTCGCCAAAAAGGTCAGATTATAAATATCGGATCCATTGCCGGCAAACAAGTCTATCCTAATGGAAATGTATATTGCGGAACAAAAGCTGCCGTTCAATCCATAACCGAAGGGATGCGTATCGACTTAGTTAAATACGGAATTAAAGTTACTCAGATTGCACCTGGAGCCGTTGAAACAGAATTTTCAATTGTACGGTTAGGCGGAGATACCGAAGCTGCTAAAAATGTTTACAATGGATACAAACCGCTAACAGCTAAAGATATAGCCAATATAGCTTATTATACAACAACACTCCCCGAACATGTTAATATTAACGATATTTTAGTAACACCAACAGCCCAAGCAAATGCATATGTTTATAATAAAAAATAATTTTTTTAATTCAATAATCATATATGGCTATTTTGTAAATATTTTTTTTACCTTAGCTCTTCTTCTTGGAGAGAGGAAAGAAGAAAAGATTAATTATAGAGAATACAAATAAATCGATATGGGAGCTTCAATTACACATCAAGATTGGTCAGACAAAACAGTTTTAATTGCTGAAGATGTAAATGACAATTTTCTTTTTCTTAAAACATATCTACGTAAAACAAAGATTAATGTTTTATGGGCAAAAGACGGACAAGAAGCTATTGATATGTGTTTAAAAAACCAAGATATTGATATTGTTTTAATGGATATTCGCATGCCTAATGTTGATGGCTACGAAGCTACGGCAGAAATAAAGAAGGCATTTCCCAAAATGCCGGTTATCGCACAAACTGCCTATGCTTTAAACTCAGACTATCAAAAAGTATTTGACTCGGGTTGTGATGATTATATTACAAAACCTATATTGGGAGCCAGCCTTTTAGATAAAATGGCCGTTTTCTTATAAATATCAGACTTCCTTTAGTCGTGTAAGATTTTATATATCAACTCTCGGAGAAGTTCTCCCTGAGATGCATTTGCATTGCCTAAACCTTTTGCTTTCATATCATAATCCTTAATCTCTTGGATTATAGATGCTAACTTCATAACCCCATACTGACTCAAAGCTTTTTGATATTGTGCAAGTTGACTAGGTTTTATTTTAAGCTTAGAAGATATTTCTCTAGGCTCAAGCTTTTTTAATTGAGATAAAACCATTGTCCGAAAAAAGAAATTATGTAAAACCGGCAAAACCATAAAAATGCTATTTTCCTTAGGATTAGCAGCAAAATGATTAATTATCCTATTGGCTTTCATTACATCGCGACTGATTAGGGCATTCTGCAATTCAAATACATTATAATCCTTACTAATGCCAACATTTTCTTCAATAAGAGTATCAGTAATTCGAGCTCCGGGAGAGATATTCATCGACATTTTTTTCAGCTCATTATCTATCTTGGCTAAATCAGCACCCAAATATTCTGCCAAAATAAAACACTCTCTATATTCAATTGTAAAACCCATAGAACGAACACGTTTATCAATCCAGTTTGGCACTTGATTATCCCATAAACGAGGGGAACTAAAAACCACTCCTTTTTCTTTAGCCAACTTATAAAGCTTTGTTCGTTTATCTATTTTTTTGTGTTTATATGCTAAAACTAATATTGTTGATTTTAACGGATTTTTAAGGTATATCTCTAAATTCTCACTTCCTTTTAAATGCTGTGCTTCTCTTACAATAAGAACCTGATAATTAGCCATCATCGGGAATCGTCTAGCCATGCTTATCAAATCAAAAACATTAGAATCTAAGCCATAAACTATTGTTTGATTAAATTCCTTTTCCATGGGGTTAAGGATATTTTCATCAATATAGTCTGTTAACTCATCAATAAAAAAAGCTTCATCACCAGCCAATAAATACACAGGATGATAAATCTTATTTCTAAGATCACTTAATATTTCATCAAATTTCTGTTCAGGCATAAATTTAATCGTTATTAAATCGCAAGTGCTTTACGGATAAACCTTTATTTTTTAATTCTAATAAGGCGTCTATGCCTACATCTAAGTGAGTATTTACAAAATTCCGTGTCACTAATTTATCGCTTTTAGAAGTTTTAATACCTTCGGCAATCATAGGTTGATCTGTGACGAGTAATAATGCTCCTGTGGGAATACTATTGTGAAAACCAACCGTAAAAATTGTAGCTGTTTCCATTTCAATAGCCATAGCACGTGTCTTTCTTAAATATTTTTTAAATTCCTCATCATGCTCCCAAACTCTTCTATTTGTTGTATATACTGTTCCTGTCCAATAATCTAAACCTCGAGAACGGATTATACTCGAAAGTGCTCTTTGTAAACTAAACGCAGGTAAAGCAGGTATTTCAGGAGGGAAATAATCATCGCTGGTACCATCACCACGAATTGCAGCAATAGGTAAAATAAAATCTCCTAATTTATTTTTTCTTTTTAACCCTCCACATTTGCCAAGAAAAAGGCAAGCTTTTGGAGAAATAGCACTTAATAAATCAACTATGGTAGCCGCATTTGGGCTCCCCATACTAAAATTTATTATTGTAATATCATTTGCTGTTGCCGAAGGCATAGGAACATCCCTACCAGTATATTTTGCATTATATTTTTCCACAAAAATATCAACATAATTCTGAAAATTTGTGAGTAGAATATACTCTCCAAATTCTTCAATTTTTAAGCCTGTATATCTGGTTAACCAATTCTTTACTATCTCTTCTTTTGTTTTCATCAATATAAATTTCATACAAATATACAGCTTTTGCCCATTTTCTTTACTTTTACACTATCTTAAACACTATGAAGAAATTAAACTTACCGTCTTTTCAAGCTAATATTAGAAACAAAAATGAGAAGACAGAAATCTTTGATGAATTTCGTAAAAAATTTGTAGCTCTGAGTCCTGAAGAATGGGTAAGACAAAATTTTGCTCATTTTATGGTAAATAACAAATATTACCCTAAAGGATTATTGGCAATTGAGTACACATTCAAATTACAATCTCGTACAAAACGAGTTGATATTATAGCTTTCTCAAAAAACGGCAATCCACTATTAGTAGTAGAGTGTAAAGCAACAACCGTAAACATTGATCAAAAAGTTTTTGATCAAATTGCACGCTATAATATGGCTTTTAAGGTAGACTATTTGGTAGTTACCAACGGAATAGAACATTATGTATGTAAAATAGATTATAAAACGCTTAGCTATAAATTTATTCGAGAAATACCTTCGTTTAAAGATTTAGTATAATACATATATCGCTAAAGAGTTTACAGTTTTAAGAAAATTATGTAATTTAGACTAAAATTATTAATATGCCTACTGAAATAAAAACCTTACTTTTAGATGATGATCTCTCAATATTATTATTGTTGGAAAATCTATTAAAGAAACAATTTCCCAACATACAAGTTATAGGAAAAGCTAAAACTGTTAAAGATGGTATAGAGTTGATTGATACATTAAAACCTGATTTGATTTTTTTGGATATAGAATTTCCCGACGGTGATGGATTTAAAATTTTAGATTCAGTATCCTATACTGAATTTGAAACCATATTTATTAGCTCTCACGATCAGTTTGCGATGAAAGCTTTCGAGTATTCTGCTTTACATTATTTAAAAAAACCCATAGTCCCTTCCGAAGTAGAAGAAGCTCTCTGTCGTCTGGAAACAGAGTCCGACACCTCTTCTGTAAACACACAAATTGCCAAAATTAAAGACGGCTTAATACATAAAGAGCCGAAATTAATTATTCCAACCACAGAAGGCTTAGACCTTATTAAGATAAAAGAAATAAAACGCTGCGAAGCTAGTGACGTATACACCATATTTTATATGGTAGATGGAAAAAAATACATGGCTTCTAAATCTTTAAATAATTACGAGCGATTACTTAGCGATATAAACTTTTTCCGCATTCATAGTAAGCATCTCATTAATATGCAATATATAAAACAATATATTAAAGGAAAGGGAGGCTATGTTATTTTAGAACAAGGAGATGAAGTGGAAGTATCCGTTCGAAAAAAAATGGATTTTATGAACCGTTTAAAAGATTATGCTCGCTCTTTAAAATAAATAAGTCAATACTAAATACTTAAGAGATTTTTAAAATATTTTTAATACATTTGAAGCAGATATTACTAACTCGACACGTAATAAAATAAACATAATGAAAAAAATATTAGTTATAGAAGATACGCAAAATGTTCGTGAAAACATTTGCGAAATTTTAGAATCGGAAGACTATGAAGTTTTCGCTTCGGAGAATGGTAAATCGGGAGTTGAAATGTCAAAAAACATACAACCCGATTTGGTTTTATGCGATATAATGATGCCCGGAATGGATGGTTATGAGGTTTTAACCGAAATGCGTAAAGATGTTATCACATCTACAGTTCCTTTCATTTTTTTAACAGCTAAAAATACTCGTGAAAATCAGCGATTAGGAATGGAATTAGGAGCCGATGATTATATAACTAAACCTTTTACGGTTGAGGATTTATTAAATTCTGTAGCAACCCGTTTAAAAAGGGCTGAAGAATTTAAAGAAGAAAGCGAAAAGAAGTTAAACGAATTAACACAGAATCTTGGAGCTCCCATTACTCAAGTAATATCTGAACCATTACGTGCAATACTTGGATTTTCTAAAATGCTAATGACAGAATACAATAGCATGGAGAAATTCGAAATGGCAGAGTTTAACAGCTTAATATATAAAGCCGGGATGAAACTAAATACCGTAGTTAAAAAATCGTTCATGTTTTACCAGCTTCAATCTTTGGCATATGATAATGAAAGTTTAATGAAGCTAAAAGAAGAAAAAACTTCTGACATCAAAACGCTTACCGAAAATATTGCAAACGAAATTGCAATAAATAATAAGCGTCAAGATGATTTTATGATAAATATTGAAAATGCAAATCTTAAAATTCCGTCAAAATATTATTTAGAAATACTACACGAAATTATTGAAAACGCAATCATTTTCTCCCCAAAACGGTCAGTTATCCACATTATTGGAGGTGTAGAAGATGGTCAATATGCACTAACAATACGTGATGAAGGTATGGGAATGACAAAGGATCAAATTAGCCATATAGGAGCATTCCAAAAATTCAATAAAGATTTAAATGAAAATTCGGGTGTAGGACTTGGACTTATCAACACCAAAAGCATACTAAATTTATTTAATGGTAATATGGTGATTAAATCTATATTAGGAATTGAAACTACAGTAAGGATTACTTTTCCTCTTGCATAAATAAGCAGACATATTTAAAAAAGCATCCGTCAGTTGACGGATGCTTTTTTTATACTCTTCAATAAGTTACTTTTCAAAAATCCAGTTTTGTTTATTTACGAACGATTTTCTTAACTTACTAAAAATATCATTTCCAAGCTACAAACCATATTCTTTGGCTTTATTACTTGATTTTATAGGATTCCATGGATCTTTATATGATGAGTAGAAGAATATCTCTTTAATATATGCCATTGTTCTTATTATACGCATATAATAACCATTATAAATCATCATTAACGGAATATACACAACAAGCTTAAACTCTGTTTTCCAACGCTCTGACATAGCCATTACCACCAAAAACTGTATAAAACTTGCCGTTCCGTAAATCATAATTTTTAGCGGAATAATAAAAGCCAAATAATCAACATTAACAATGATAATTTGCAAGATATAGAAAAACCAAATAACATCTAAAATCAAATTAAAGAAGACATTTTCAAAAACGGCAAAAAAGTTTGAAAAGTTAAACGATGCTTGAGGTTTAAATAAATCTGCATGCTTACGTAATCTGAATCGAACTAAAGATTTATTCCAACGTAAACGTTGTTTAGATAGTTTCTTAAAGCTATTTGGAACATTTGTTAGTCCAACTGCCGTTGGTTCAAAAGCAATATTGTAACCCATTTTTCGTATTTTCACAGTAATATCACCATCTAAACCAGGTCCAATATCCCATCCACCAATACGCTCAATAATATCTTTTCGAAAAGCTCCAAATGCACCTGACACTATCTTATAAATTCCTAAATATGAAGTAACGACACGCCCTACAGAGATAGTCTGCATATATTCAATTGCCTGCAAACTTGTAGCAATATTATAATCCTGATTTCTTGCTTTAATGTTTCCGCCAACCGCACCTGTATTTTCATCTACGTAAAACGGTATAATAATACGTTCTATGGCATATTCATCAAAAGAAGTATCAGCATCAAGGTGGACTATATACTTTCCTTTAGAGTAGCGCAAAGCAAGATTAGCAGCACTGGCTTTTCCTCCCCTAACGTCATTTCTTAAAAAAACATCGATAAATCCATTATTCAATAAACTTCTACAAATGGTTGCAGTATCATCATCAGAACCATCGTCAACAATAATAATTTCGATATTAGAATAGGATTGTTTATTAATGGAATCTACAAGTTTATAAATATGCTCTCCTTCGTTTTTTCCGGGAGCAATAACAGATATCAAAGGATTTTCAAATAATAATTTTTGTCGAGCTTCTTCGAAAATTTTAGCTTTTTTATGT
This sequence comes from Bacteroidales bacterium, assembly GCA_021157585.1. NCBI lineage: Bacteria > Pseudomonadati > Bacteroidota > Bacteroidia > Bacteroidales > Bacteroidales bacterium. The sequence goes on from JAGGWH010000072.1 coordinate 25,758, forward strand.
CTGCTCCGATAGTATGCAAACAAAACAACCAAGTCCATTAATAAAAAGCGAGGAGCCTCTAACAAAAAGAAATACCAAAAAATATAAAATACTTTTTCGAAACCATTGGAATACCAATACCAAAAAAATTCGTCCCAAAAAGTGTATATCATTATATAGACTGATTAGTGGTTAGTAAATCATTAATCAAATCATTATGTCCTTTAGAATTATCAATATTACGTGCTTTTATCTTAACCCTTATATCGGCAGCCTCAATATTACTATCCAATAGTTTTTGAACCGACTGTTGAATATTTTTCAAAGTAGATTCTAAGCGCAATTTATCATTATCGGGAGAAACGACTAAGAAGGTATTATTGTTTATAAAGGATAATATATCTGTTGCTAATGTTGCATTCTTAATAAAGTCGGCAACTTCGGTAATTACATTTTGATATTTTACGCCAAGATTACTTGCTACAGCCACAGGAGCGCGTAAGCTTAAAACACCGATAGAAGAAATTTTACCTGTTGATTTAATACGCTCGATTTCATATTTCAAGAAGATATTGAAAGTACTGAAAGCAACAAATCCTGATAATTCAGCTTCCCTACGTTCTTCAGGAGCCAATCCGCCAATTGCAGCTTCTTCACCAAGAACGGTAAGCTCATAATTATTAATTTTACGCTCGATAAGAGCATCTACACTCTGTACTGTATTACAATTAAAGCAGGCTGCTTGCATAACAGATTCCTGCGAATGATGCCCACAACTGTTACAAGTATAAACTAAAGAAGGTTTGTCATAATCAACACCAATGTGATGAAGCAACTTATTACACTTAGGACATACCATTTGATTCCCCGAAATAAAATCGCTTTCAGGGGCAACTTTAGCACAAACAAAGTGATGAATTAGATTTTCCATATCCAAGTCGGAAGAACCACATTTTGAGCATACTTCGCGATAATTAATAAATGCCGAATAACAATTACTACACAAATGAACAATATCTTCGTAACGTGGGCGTATAAATTCTTTACTCTCGAGCTCATCAATTAGCTTAAACATATCTTCTGTATTTGCATTTTGATAATGCAAACTAAGTAGTGGATAGGTGTATCCGGTATGTGCTTTAACTGAAGTAATAGAATTCATTCGTTTATGACGAGTGTAATAGTAACGTAGGACTTTGTTCTGAATACGAATTACCAGATCGTTAGTATCCGATGTCTGTAACTGACGAATACGTTGATCTATAACATTAAAATTGCCTTCAAAAGTTTCTTCTGAAAGACTTCTTAAAACCCCATCGCTCAAAGCTAATGTAAACTCATCAACATCATCGTTTAGTGAAAGTATAAAAACAGGCACTAAATAAATAGACTCGATAAAAGAGGAACGAATAAGTTTTAAAAATGAGAAGCAGGCTTCCTTATCAGCATAATCCAGAATAAGGCCATCGCTGATAACAACCTTTTTTATATCCAATTCACGGTAATCGGAAATAAAATAAATTTCTTTATCGCTTTGCGTTTGAACCCGCTTTCCAAATTGAGTAATAGCCATATTAATTTATATTCAAGATGCTCTTGGAGCGTCTATACATTATTGAAATTTCGTTTTACTAATCCGTACTTCATACATATAATACTTCCGCCAAAGATCTTGTTCTTCTTCAGAAGTCGGAATAATTTTAGCAACAACAGATCGTTTATCACGCTCTTTGGGCTTCTTAAATTCTAAAGGCAGCTCTTCTGTATTTAGATAAAAACTATGAATTATTCCTTCGCTAATAGTACCATCAGGAAAATCAAGCTGTAGTGTTTCTCCCTCTTCAAAATATCCAATATCTTGCTGATCGATAAAGGCATATATAAACATCTTATCTGTATTATTAAGAAGCATAACTATATCTTTCTTATAGCTTGTTTCTTTTGGCTCATTTGTAATTTTACTGATAATCCCGTCTACAGGTGATTTATAATATTCCCATCGCACAACATTGCCATCACCACCATTACCGGCAGTAGCAGCTGAGGGCTGTCTCGATTGATATTCGTAAGCATTTAGTAAAGCCAAATACTTTCTTAAATATCTAACTTCTTCTTCAAGTTTTGAACGACTAACTTTATAAGCTTTTAACTTTAATTTAGCAGCTTCCAATTCTAATTTTGGATAAACATCTAAATATACTTCCTTTTTCAAGCGTTCGAGATCGGCAAGTATCCTAATAACATTATCATCAATTTCTTGAATATCGATAATTTTTAAACTTATATTTTTTTGTGTCTGAATACGTTCTTTTAAATACCAGTCAGAATTATTTGAGTTATTTGATGCCGCAACAGCAACAGCTATTCCTCCTCCACCATCCCAATCCCTATCGAGATTATATTTGTAATAAAATAAAGTATCACCTTTTTCTATGGTATCACCTACTCCGTAGAAATACCTTTCAACAATCACATCTTCAGGGAAGTTAACGGTAAAACGTTCCGTGATAATCTGACCATCGACATTTACAAAAACATTTTTTTGTAAGGTATAAAACAGCAAGGATACAAAGATGAGCAAGAAAAGTATTAAATAAATAACCCGATCCCAATTTGTTTTATTGGGCGACTTATCCTCTTTAACTCCTCGAAGTACCGTTGCTTTCGATTTAAATTTAAATGGCTTCATGCAAATTATTTATTTTTATTCATAGCTCACTATAAAAGCCGAAGTATTTCCTGATTCTGCTTTATAGTCTTTTAACGCTGCTCTTGCTTCGTTTTCATTATTATAACTTCCAATAGTATACTTATTGTATCCATTGACCTTATATACATTTATTGTTTCAATAATTTTAAATTTATTTTTCAAAAACTCATCGGATAAATTAACTTTTGCTGCAGCAAATTGAATTTGCCAAACTCTATCGCTCGAATCTTCAACGCTTTTTCTTGTTTTAGGAACAACAACTGCTTTTGCCCCAACAACCTCATCAGGCTCAAGGGTTATTGTTTCGTCTTCACCATAAACAATTACGGGTTTTTTATCACTCTCAACACGCTTATCTGTAATAGTAATCTCTACTTTCTGATTATTTGCCGCTTCGTTAAGGTCGTTATTTTCTTTCACAATATTAGCAATAGTATCTAATTTTGCTTGCAAAATTTCTTTGTTTTTTTCGTCATCAGCAAATATTTGATTACGGAGAGCAGCCATAACATCTACAGAAGAAGAAGAATTTTTTTCTCCCATTTCATAGGTGCGTAAATCAGCATTTATCATATTCTTAATATTGGAGAAAGCAAAATTTTCAACCCCAGTCTCCTCATTTAAATTTGCCATATAATTTTCAATATGAATACGATCGGCAAAATCATTGGCATCTAAGATAACAGTCAATTTTTCTTTTCCTAATGATAACTCTTGTATTAATTTATTCTCAAGTTTTTTACGATTTGGCGTTCCATCGGTAGGAACAAATACCAAATCAAATTTAGAATACACCTTACTTAAAACATTCATTGGTAAATCATCGGCTATTGAAATACTAAGGCGAATATCTTTTGATTTTTTACTGATATCAATTCCATTTACCCAATCAGAGAAATCAACTTCCTGTATTTCGCGAGCAATAGAAGTATCATTATCTAATACTAAACTATAATGCAAACCACTTATGTATTGATTATTTATTTTTGAAATTTGTTGCAGATCGCCATTAACATCGGGATAAGTTTGTCCGTCAGGAATTTTCATATTTAAGGTAAAATAAATATGGTCGCGCGATGCTTTTTCAATTAAGTCGCCAATTTTAGGACTTAAATTCCAAGAATCTATTTCCAAGACCACATCTCTAAATTCGTTCTTCCACAAATAATTAACTAAATCGGCATTGCTCATACCTTGGAAAGTAGCATTATCAACAAAAATCTGAACTCCTGTTTTATATCTTGAGGTAAAATCCCGAGGGTTTAATATTTCGACAAAAGCGAGAGGCGATTTTTCGTCAAGATAAAAAGCCATTTGTACTAATTGTATATAAAGACGTTTTTTAATATCAATAATTTCCGCTTCAATATTTTTCTTATCATCAATAAGGCTTAAAGTAAATATAGGGTTAAACCCAATATCCTGATAATCTTTTTTCACCAATTCTTTACGAATCAACTCATCGGCAAATAATTTCTTATAATAAAAGTCTTTAATCTGCTTTAGTTTAAAGGCAAATTCAGCATAATAATTTACTAACTCATTATCGCCAGCCTGAGATACTGACATACTTTCAGCTTGATAAATTTGCTTTTGTGCACTTATCAAGTTTTCCTTATTTTTAAAGCGTAAAGGAACACTCAAAGAAACTCCACCTGAACCAAATCTACGAGATGCATTCAAAGGATCGATATATAAATTATAGCGTAAGTATGGCCTTAGAGAAATATCTTGCCACCACTTCATGCCATCAGAAAACATCGCTAACTTTAAAGCAGCTATAGTATCCGTTGTTTCATTGTTATGATAAATTTTCATCAATTTATCTAAATCAATATCTACCAAAGGAAGATTTTTAGCTGAATACTGACTCGTTAATAAGGTATCGGGAATACTATTGGGGATATGCTTATTAAAAGTCTCCAGTTGAGTAATCTGTTGATTCAAATCCTCAAGCTTAGCACGGACTTTTAAAACATTTTCCCAGCCAACATAGCGCAAATGATAAAGCTCAGTGGTAAATTTCAACTGTTGCTCAATCAAACCTGAACGCTCGTGCAATACATCAATTTTTTGCTTATTAAATATATAATTTATATAATTAAAAATATATCTGTAATTTTCTGCATCCTCACGTTTTTGAGCGTCAATATCTTTTAAATAGTATTCTTTCTCTAAAGCGTTTGCTTTTGCACGCGATGCTAAAAACCCTCCTTTAATTACGTTCCACTCTACGCCAAAATAAAAACGTCGTTTATAATAAATATCTTCATCAGGAGAAAAGCCGGGTTTAAAATTCTCAGAATAATCAGCTTTAAAATTAACTCCAATATCTCCTCTTTGCGATTTAATGCGAGCTTCAACATCATTCTTATAAGCTTCGGCTACATCGTTAGAGCCATAATTAGCAGTAAATAACGCATTTAAATAAACCGTATCACCATAAATATCATTTAAAGAAGTGTATCTTACAGCTTCTGAAAAAATATTACTAACCTCTTTAGCAATTTTAAACACATTTACTGTATCAGGCAAAAAATCTCCATTACCGGCATCAACGATAGGAGTGGTGGGCACAAAATTTTTCTCCGGCTGATCGGCTAAAACAGTAAAAGCAATAAAAACAAATATAGTCATCAATATTCGTTGAATATTAACCTTAAATATTTGCTTGTTTGGAATAGGCATTTACCTTTTATGTTTTATTAATACAGATATAGCGTAGGACAAAATCCCCCACAAATCAAATTTAACAGTATCGTATTAGCTCTTCTTGATTTCACTTACAATCTATTAACAGACTTCTTAACATTCATGAATACTAATTATCAATATATCAAATATTTACGATTTACATATTAACAATTGTTCATAAGAAAAACTTCTTTTTATAGTTAAATTATTAATTTTGTTATAGTAAAAATAGCTCTAACGGGCTGTTACCTAAGTTTAGTAAATACGCATAAACAACAGCTAAATGCAAGAATCTAACATTTCTATTTTAATAGCAGAAGACGATGTTCTCTCCGGCAAAATGATGACAATTACCATAAAAAAACTGGGTTATACTTTTTATGGATTAGCAACAAATACCGATGACTGTATTAAGATGGCAGAAGACCTTCGCCCCGATCTAATTTTGATGGATATTGACATGCCCGGTAAACAAGACGGTATTGGAGCAGCCCAAATAATTTCCGATCGTTTTGGAATTCCAATTATTTACGTTACTGCCAATGCCGAAGACAGCGTATTTGCCAGAGCATTAAAAACTTCACCTTTTGGTTATGTTCTAAAACCAATAAGCAAAGAACTTATTCGTACCGTTATTGAAATGGGTTATGCCAGACATATAGTTGATATTCAATTAAAAGAAAAACAATTAGAGTTAGAAAAATTAAATACTGTATTAGAAGACAAAGTCGCAGAACGTACAATAGAACTTAAAAACAAAAACAAACAATTAGAGGAATCTCTACTAAGAGAAAAAGAAGTTAATGAGTTTAAGTCAAGAATAGTGACTACTATTTCTCACGAATTCCGAACACCAATGACAACCATTATGAGTTCGGCAGAGCTTATGGAACGTTTGATAAATAAAGATCAACCTAAGGAAAAAGTATTCAGACATACCAATTTGATAAAACAATCAGTTACCGAATTAATAGAATTACTTAATGATGTTTTACTTGTAGAAAAGTTTGATTCCGGTAAATATGAAGTAAATCTTGAACCACTAAATTTAGATGACTACTTTAAAGACTTAATCTTTAAAACAGAAATTGGAATTGGAAAAGCACATAAGTTTATTGCTAATATTGATGAGAATTTAGGGACTTGCAAGACTGATAAAAAACTTCTTGGCCATATTCTAAACAACTTGCTTTCAAACGCTTTTAAATACTCTGATAGCAATACTACGGTATACTTAAATTTAAGAAAAAATGATTCTGCTTTTGAAATTGAAGTTCAAGATGAAGGTATAGGAATGAATAAAGAAACTGTAGCTATGATTTTCGACTCTTTTTATCGTGCCAAGAATGTTACAAATATTGAAGGAACGGGTATGGGTCTTTCTATTTTAAACAATTCTATAAAAATGCTAAATGGCGAAATAAAAGTTGAAAGCGCCCCTAAAAAAGGGAGTAAGTTTATTGTAAAGCTACCTTTTAATAGCTAATTTTCAAGCAATTGCATAAACTCCTCTTCGGAGATAATTGGAATATTTAACTTTTCGGCTTTTTTTAGTTTTGCCGGCCCCATTTTTTCACCTGCTAAAATAAAATCGGTCTTTGCCGAAATAGATCCTACATTCCGACCTCCGTTTTTTTCAATCAATTCCTTAATCTCGTTTCGGGCTTTTGAAAAAGTGCCACTAACAACAAAAGACTTCCCTTCCAAAACATTAGACGTATTTTGCTCTTTTTCATCTAATTCAAAATGCAAACCTGCTTCCATTAATCTCTCTAATTCTTGCTGAATCCCATCAGCGGCAAAATAAGCAATTACACTTTCTGCTATCTTATCACCTATCTCATCAACATCAATAAGTTCTTCTAAACTTGCCTGCTTAAGCTTTTCTAAGCTTTTAAAATGGCGAGCCAATTTCTTTGCCGTTGTTTCGCCAACATATCTAATTCCCAAAGCATACAGCACTTTTGGAAAAGGCATTTCCTTTGACTTTTCTATACCGGCAAGGATATTCTCTACTGACTTTTCGCGCAAACTCATTGTTTTTGTCTGAGTACCATCTTCCGAAACAAATGTTTTTTCAAGTCCAAGCAAATCGTCATATTTCAATTGAAAAAGATCAGATAATTTTTTTACCAAACCATTATCAAAGAGCATCTCCACCTTACCTTCTCCCAAACTATCTATATTCATCGCTTTACGCGAAATAAAATGCTCTATTCTTCCTTTAATCTGAGGTGGACAATTTAAATCATTCGGACAATAATGCTTGGCTTCTCCCTCATCTCTAATAAGCATTGTTCCACATTCCGGACAATTTTCGATATAATGTAAAGGCTTACTTTCCTCATCGCGAGCAGCAGTATTTACACCCACAATTTTTGGAATTATTTCTCCGCCTTTTTCCACATAAACCAAGTCATTTAAACGAATATCCAATTGTTCAATAATATCGGCATTATGCAAAGAGGCTCGCTTAACAACGGTACCTGCTAACTGAACCGGCTCTAAATTTGCTACCGGAGTTATTGCTCCTGTTCTACCCACTTGAAAAGTAACAGAATTCAAACGAGTTTCAACGCGTTCCGCTTTAAATTTATAAGCTATCGCCCATCGGGGTGATTTTGCCGTAAAGCCCAACTTCTTTTGCAGAGCAAAATCATTGACTTTAATTACAACGCCATCAATCTGAAAATCGAGCTGATCTTTAGCACTTTCCCATTCTCTTATAAAATCAAAAACGCCTTCGATATTATTATAACGCGCCATTGTATTGGGAATATTAAAGCCTAATTTTTTGGCAAATTCCAAACTTTGGTAATGGGTATCATAACTTTGCTCATCTACAATTACGTAATACAAAAAACAATCAAGAGGCCGCTTTGCAACCACCGAAGAATCTTGCATTTTAATGCTCCCCGAAGCTGCATTTCTGGGATTAGCAAATGGTGTTTCACCAAGTTCTTCCCTCTCAGCATTTAACCTAAGAAAGCCTTTTTTTGGCATCAAAATTTCGCCTCGCAATTCTAACTCATCGGGAATATTTTCTGCTTTTAGTCGCAAAGGAATAGAACGAATAGTTTTAATATTATTGGTTACCACATCGCCTTTTACACCATCGCCACGGGTAACCGCCTTGTCTAACACTCCGTTTTTATACAGCAAACTAATGGCAACGCCATCATATTTTAGCTCACAGACATATTCAACGGTCTCAACATTGGCAAATTTCTTTACCCTTTGGTCAAAATCTCTCAGGTCTTCTTGCGAATAGGTATTTCCGAGTGAAAGCATTGGATTTTTATGCGTATGCTGTTCAAAAGATTTAGAGATGCTTCCGCCTACTCTTTGCGATGGAGAATCGTCCATTTTAAGTTCAGGAAACTCCTTTTCCAAAGCAATCAGCTCTTCCAATAACATATCAAAATCATAATCACTAATTATTGCATTCGACTGATCGTAATACAATTTATTGTGCTTATTTATTTCAGCACTTAATGCCAAAATCCTCGACTTAGCCTCTTCTATATTCATTCAAAAATATTAATCTACAATTTTAATGATTTTTTTATCTTTATCGCATTAAAAACTTAGCAAAAACATCAACAATTGAAATTTTCCACTCTCGGTCGCATCTTAAGGTTCATTCGTGTTTTCACAATCACAAAGCTGTGGAATTTATTTTTGCTATACTTCAGTTTTTATCTTTCCCGTATTACTCGAAAAGCAAAACATTGGGGAATGCCTTGGAGTCTTTCCATTGAACCTACTACCGCTTGCAACTTGAGTTGTCCTGAATGCCCTTCGGGATTAAACCAATTTAGTCGACCAACGGGGCAGATGTCTCTAGAAAATTTTAAAACTATCATTGACAAACAGTCTAAATGGCTTATTTGGTTAATTCTTTATTTTCAGGGAGAGCCTTTTTTAAACCTACATTTTTTTGAGTTTGTGCGCTATGCGCGAAAGAAAAATATTTTTACTACGACTTCCACAAACGGTCATTATTTAAGTCCGACTTTAGCCAAGAAAACCGTTGAATCAGGCTTAGACCAATTAATTATTTCTTTGGATGGATTGGATGCTGAGACTTATAAGAAATACCGAATTGGCGGTAATTTTGATACGGTGATAGATGGAATTAAAAATTTGGTAGAAGCAAAAAAAGAGGCCGGTGTTTCTCATCCCTATTTGATTGTTCAATTCATTGTTTTTAAAAGCAATGAGCATCAAATTAAAAAAGTTCAACGACTGAAAAAAGAATTAGGCGTTGATAAGGTAGAGCTTAAAACAGCTCAGTTTTACGATTTTGAAAAAGGCAAAGATTTAATGACTTCTATTGATGAATTTTCTCGGTATGAAGAAACTGAAATCGGTGAATTTAAAATCAAAAATAAGCTCAAAAACCATTGCTTGCGTATGTGGCAAGGTTCAGTAATTACCTGGGATGGCGATGTGGTTCCTTGTTGTTACGATAAGGATGCAGATCATAAGTTTGGAAATTTGATTAAAGGCGATTTTGAAAGCATTAAAAATAATAAAAGCTATTCAAACTTTCAACAACAAATTTTGGAAGATCGGTCACAGATTGAGATTTGCAGGAATTGCCCAGAATAATTTATCAGTGAGGGCGCGACTTTAAGTCACACTCTCACTAATTAAACCACTTCCGCCACAGTAAAAGTACTTCTTTCAACAAAAACCAGATTATCCTTTGATGCTGTACTTAAAACAGCCATAACGTTTTATTATGTTTTTTTAATTAAAATTCAATTAACCATTGAATACTAGGTATTATTGGGAATATGCTTAACTGTTTCCAAGTGAAATTATCATAGAAAATTAAATATGGGTTCTTTGTATTTAGCACATTAAAAAACCCAACAGTAAGTTCACGTGTATATTTTTTCTTTTTCTTCTTAAACGTATACCCTATATCGACGCGAAAATAACTAGGCAATCTATACCCATTAACACTTGACATCAATTGCCGATAATATGAATTCTCATCCATTAATACATTGGTATAATTACCTCCAATTAAATCCCAGTAAGGAAGTTCCACACCTTCATAAACTGCTATAGGCAATGTTTCAAAATGCCCCGATAAGAATGATACCGTCGCATTTAAGAGCTGTTCCTTTTGGAGCTCTTTTTTTACTCTCCATTGAGAGGTTAAATTTATTAAATGAGTTCTATCAAATTTAAATGGATAAGGATTCCCATTATTTAATTCAGCATACTGTCGTGTTGTTTTAGAAAGCGTATATGAAAAAGCCGTATTCCAATTTTCACCTCCTTTTTCTAATCTAAGTTCTAAACCATAGCTATATCCACTACCAATAACTACTTCATCGTACCAATTCGTATTTTGAACTCCAAACATATTTGTTGAGTTTTTATAGCGTACAAGATTATTCATATACTTATAGTAGATTCCTGCCGACATCATAAATTTCGAGCTTGTCCAATACCCGCCCGTATAGATTTGATTTGATATTTCTGGTCGAAAATTATTATCTGCAGGCACCATCAAATCAATAGCCCAACCAGATGCGAGACCCTCAAGCGTATGATTAGTTTGCGACATTAAATCATAACTCATTTCAAAACCACTATGTTCATTAAATTGATACATTGCATTTAGCCTTAGGTCTGTTAACCACAATCTGTTGTTGACAGTGCTATAGTAACTTTGTCTTAGTCCAAGATTTGCAGTAACCCTCTCACTTGGCTTATAATTTAAATCAAAAAACACGGTGTATAATTGAGTATTCAATGTATCAGCAAAGAAAGTGGTATTAGCCTGATTAACTAGTTCTTTCTCCGAAGCAGGCAAATATTGACGAAATTTAGCACTCACACCTGTATTCAAAGTAAGTTGATTTTTGTTAATCAAAACTGACGATTTAAACAAACCTTCTTTTAATGCAGAATGAACACTTAATGCTGAACTTAACTCTCCTTCAGAATCGTAATACTTTTGGCTTTGCCCCGAATAAAAATTATTGAAATAGGCGAATGTATGTATATTAACAGTAGAAGAGACTTTATGATCCCATGCCAATCGAAGAAAACGACTACCCCAATTCATAGCAATATCGGATTCCTCAAAACTAAACCCAAAATAGTCATTACTAATATATCCGCTAGAAATTATAGTGTTTCTCTCATCTATTTTATAATTTACTTTTAAGTAAAAATCAGCTACTTGCGGATTAATGTCGGTATCTGTTTTAGTAATCGCTTTTACTAGCAAATACTCTGGGCGAAGCAAAGATACTCTGGCGGCAGAAACTATTCCTATTTTTGTATTTGGTATATAACCATTTGCAGAAATCCCAAGCATATATGGAGACAAGCTCAATGTAGCATGGTATTTATCCCGATCGGGTTGAATAGTTGAGATCTGAGCAATAGAAGCCAAAAAATCTCCTGATGAAGCTGGGATTCCTCCCGTTCTAAAATCAATAGACTTAACTATATCTGGATGAAAGCTGGAAAATAACCCAAAAATATGAGTACTCCCATAAACAGGGACTTCATCTAGCTCTATTATATTATTACTACTATTTCCACCACGAACAAAATAACCCAAGCCACCTTCAACACCTTGCGAAACACCAGGAAGAGTAGATATATACCTAATCACATCTGTTTCTCCCAATACAGTAACTAGAGATTTTGCACTTTCCGAACGGTATATGTACTCATTATTACGACTACGAGTAGCACTACCAAATACCGAAACCTCTTTTAAATTAATTTTGCGAGCAAACTTAGCGGTATCACTTTGCATTTCCTCTTGTTCTTTAATTTCCTGTCCATAAGAGATATTAAAGAATACCAGACTCAAAATAATTAAACCAATAATATTGTATTTATTTTTCAAAAGCAGGGTCTCCATCATCATTGTAATTATAAAACCTATCTGAATACGCCGCAAAAATCCCTACCCCATTATTGATATTTGAAAATACTTCTGTCTCGTCAAACCAAATAATAGGATCCGAATCATCCAACCTCATCCATATTTTCTGAAAACTCGTTTTTAAATACTTGTCGTATTCGAGCGAAGCTGTTCGAAAACAAACAAAAGAATGCTCACCATAACTTGCTTGTAACTTAAAAGGAATATTGGATGAATTATTTATTGTGGAATCTGCTTCTATTCTAATATAAAACAAAAATGAAGGAGTATCGGCAGAAGGAATTGACGACACAAGATTCCCATCACTGTTAAACCTATCTACATTAGGATGATCTGTCCCAATTTCCTCTATAAAACCATCTCCATAAACTGGGCGCGCATCGTATAATAAAACATGGTCTGATGATAGAATACTAACCCAACATGGTAACTCTGCATTACACTGAAAATAATTCTTAGAAGGAAATCTATCTTCCGCAAAATTCGGGTAAATAATTAAGTTTTTAGGCATAGTAGTGGTAGCTGTTAACTCTGTACCATTTCCAAGCTTTACCATTAACTGATATTCTGTATTTGGAATGGGAACATACTTCAATTGCCAGTTTTTATAACTAGCGTAAGCAAAGTTTCCAACCAAACTATCACCTATTAGCAAATAAATTTCAGCATCCTTAATTTCCTTGAAAATGTATGCTTCACTAAGCTTAATACTACGCGTCAAAGTAAGCGTTTGTATACTATCGTTCTTTAATACACAGTTTACTACTGGAATGCTGCTATCTTCTTCGTTAAAAGGAAGTTCCTTTACACAAGAAGAAGATAGCAAAAGAATGAGTAAATAAATATAATTAAGTCTCATCGTTTCAAAACTTCTATTCATTTTCTAATGTAATAAGGCTTGTGGTATCCCTCAGTATTATCCCTTCTTCGGTTTCCAAAGCTATTACAAATTGAACCGAAAGCGGTAAGTTTTCTGGATTTGAATTCAGTCTCAAAAGCATACTATTCTGTGCCAAAGGAGATAAACTTAACCACTCATCAATTCTTTTGGGCTTTTCGGTATCGCCAAAACCATAGAGCAAGCGCTTGCTTACGGAGGATGCTATAAAATCAGGTTCGTATTTTACAATATCAAAGTACACGTTTAAAGAACTTCCTGCCGCAATATTAAAGAGTTCCTTATCTAGGGCAGATATTTGAAAACTCTTTATTCCTGTCAACCTATACTCAATATCTATAGGTGTATCATTTTCTTCATCTGATTGACTAATTTCTCCCGCTTTTAATCTTGATCTGTTATAACTACTTTCCAATTCACTTTCTAACTGCGGCAATGGCTCATCAACTGAATTATAAATGATTTCATTTCCATTTTCTAGTAAAAAAACAGAATCTAAATTTATATTTGAGGTAAAAACGTCTAACACAAATTTATCTATTGTAAATACATCCGTATTCCAAGCTTGGTGGTATTCATAGATGATCCGATTATCATAGTCCCAGGTAATACGTTCATAATTTCGAGCAAAAACATAATTACATTCTCTTGGGTAAAATACTAACCAAGGGTCACTTGGTTCATCAATATCACATGAACTGAACATTAATGTAAAGAATAAACCATAAAGGAACAGCTTAAAGCCTAAGAAGTTTAATTTTAACATTGCTATATTATTTTAAATAAAAAAAATTGAAAAAGAATCTTCTTCCTTAAAATGAATTATTAAAAATAAAATTTAAAGGTAGAAGATTCCTATTAATTAAGTTAATTAAATCCATACATCATCTTTCTGTCATAAATATAATTACGATCGGGATATGGCTCCCAATCAGAAATGAGCGAATATCTTGCCAGATCACCACTTCCATCCCAACCCCAATTCATAATTAAATAAGTAGTCGCTGAAACATAGGTTTCTGTTTTCTCACCATAATCCTCAATAATATACATACTCGGTTCCGTTGGTTCTCCATTATCTATAACAACCCATTCATATGTTCTGGTATATTCCGTTCTTGTTGTCTCATAGCCATCTATAAGCCAGGCATGTCCAACATAAGTCTTCCATAAGTTTATCCCTAAAAACGAAACCCATTTATCAAAACGCTCTGCTCTTACTATAACTGGCATATTACTATTTAAACTAGATAATACTGTTGAATAATTATAATCTGTGTAATTGCAATCTATATTATATGACTTAATATAGCTTTCTAGATCACCTGTAGAGGCAGATGAGCCCTCATCACTATAATCCATATTTATTGAGTTTCCAACAAAACCCATTAATGTACTAACTCTATCCTGCCCCCCAGCATCATAATACTTTTTGGCCATTAAATCCCAAGTTGTCGAGTTAGAATTACTAAAATTAAAATAGTAACTACTTGCATCATCTTCTGACCATCCATAACAGCTCCCAACCGAATACATATTTAGAGGTTTACTAATATTATAATGTAAATAATATAACATTTGAGCTCCAGCAACAGCTACACATCCCGTTAAGCAACGCTCAGTATATTCCCTGTTATAAGGCACACAAGAATTCCAAGGAGTACCCTGTCCCCATTTTGTATTAACTAATGGCCCTACTTGGAAAGAAGGCAATGCTGTTGAAGTAATGCTTACTAATTGCCAATAACCATTTTCCGGGTCTATTCCATCAGGAGGAATCATCGTTTTAATATCATCTTTTTGAGATTTAAAACTTCTGTAATTTTTAATATCTGACCATATATTATAAGAAACATCCGATGTATCAAATTCGCCATGCTTTTTCAAAACAAAGATACGTTCAGCCAAATCATCAATCCAAGTAGCTATACCAGGATTCAGTTTGTCAAGTTCAAATTCTCCAGTATTTTCCTCCGCAAAAACACATTGCGTACGTTTATCAGCTGAAATAATTTTCCAACCATTCGCCTGATCATAATTTACAATGTACAAAAGAGTATCACCACTATAAATGACTGGCTCAATATTCCAACTGATACCTAAAGAGTTATTACTTTCCGATATTTCCAAGAAAGTATTCACATCAGCTAAACTTACATTAAAATCTAAAGCTAACTCCTCTTTGCTTTTAACGATAAAATTTTCATCAAAATCAATCTGCTGACAGGATATAAGAGCAGTAGATAATAACAAATAAAAAAAATATTTAGTTTTCATACGTAAAAGGATTTATGAATGCTTGTTTTTTTCAAATTAAGCACTCCCGTTAATAAAATTATTTAAAAACTTCCCCCTTAAATAATATTACGCATATAATAAATTCCCACTTAGCAGTAAGAGCTATACATAATTACTGTAC
>JAGGWH010000073.1 GCA_021157585.1 Bacteroidales bacterium
GCGTTTACCGTCTGCCAAAATACTTAGACGAAGAAGTTGCGCGTTTACATTTGGAGAAAATTGGCGTAACGTTAACAAAATTATCTAAGGAACAAGCAGATTATATTGGTGTAAAAGTAGAAGGCCCTTATAAGGCAGATCATTACCGTTATTAAGAATTTTTAGGTTTTTATAGCTGATCAAAAAGCCGGATAATACTTTCTTTTTTTCTATTTGAAACAGGGACGATAGTTTTATCCTGCATCAGGATATAACCGCCTTCGGTTTTCTCATAACTTTCTATAAAGTTTATATTGATGAGGTGCGACTGGTGCGTACGGATAAAGCCGCAAGTACTCAATAATTCATCATATTCTATCAAACCTTTTGAGACTAAAATATTTTTATCGTTATCAAGAAAGAATTTTGTATATCCACTGTTTGCCTCGCAGCGTATAATACTTTGTATATCAATCAAGTGAATACTTTCGGCTGTTCGTAACACTAATTTTTTTCTTTTTCTGTCGTTGGGGTTTAGGTGTGATAAAAGAGCTTCTAAATATTTATGTTGATTTTCTTTTTCGTGGAGGATTTCAGTTTTGCTAAGAGCTACAAAAAAATCGGGAGGATTTATGGGTTTAAGCAAATAATCTATGGCTGAGAATTTAAAGGCTCTAAGAGCAAATTCTTCGTAAGCGGTAATAAAAATTAGTTTGAAATCAATTTTTGATAGTCGTTTTAATAAATCGAAACCCATTCCGTCGTTTAACTGAATATCAAGAAAAACCAAATCTGGTTTTAGTTTTTCTATTGTCAATATTCCGGATTCAACACTATCGGCTTCACCAACTATTTCAATATCGGAATTGCTAAGTTTTAACAAATCGATAATTGATTCGCGAGCATGTTGTTCATCGTCAATACAAATTGCTTTTATCATAATAATCAGTTTTCAAAATTTATATGTATCAAAGGAATTTTAATAGATACTCGTGTACCTTTTAGATTTTGGTTTAAAGTTTTTAAATCGATAATAGTCAGAATTATTTTTTTCTTTTTTCTTTTATTCAAATTCTTAATTCGTTCGCGTGTAATCTTAGTTGCAAGTGAATGATAAGAAGGCTCTGTTTTTCTTTTTTCTTTTTCGGACGCAATAATACCAATACCATTATCTTCTGTTTCCATAGTAATCGTATCCTTTTCTTTATAGACGCGAATAATTATTGTACCAGTTATTTTTGCTTTTTTAAAGCCATGTTCTATAGAATTTTCAATAAATGGCTGAAGCATCATAGGAGGGATTTTAATAGATTCTAAATTTAATTTTTTATCTATTTCAAAACGATAATCAAGTTTATCGGCAAACCGAAGTTTCTGTAATTCTAAATAATGCTTTAATGTTGTAATTTCTTTATCAAGTAATATTAATTCGTGACGAGAATTGACGAGAATTAATCTGATTAATTCCGCAAAATTAGATAAATAAGTTCCGGCATCTACAGGCCTATTTTTAAAAATATAACTTTGAATAGCTCCCAAACTATTAAAAATAAAGTGAGGATTCATTTGCGATCGTAAAAAGCTATGCTCTAATTCTCGGGTTTTCTTTTCTCGTAAAAATTCTTTTTCGCGTTTTAAAATTGCCAAAACAATTAAACCGATAATAAAAAATATTGTAATCATTATAAACCACCATTTTGTCCAAAAAGGCGATTCTATAGTGATATTTACCGGAGTAGAAAGACCTCCCCAAACGCCGTCGTTATTTGATCCTTTGAGTAAAAAAGTATATTCACCCGGAGGAAGATTGGTATAACGAATGCTACGATTATCAGCATCTGTTTCTATCCACTCTAAATCACTTCCTTTCAGTTTATAACGATATTTATTGGCTGCCGGATTATTATAGTCTAAAGCCGAAAATTCAAATGTTAATGTATTTTGATTGGGTTGCAAAATAAGATGAGGAGTTTCACTTAGGTCTTCAAACAAGTCTTTCTCAAAAATTTTAATTCGAGTTAAGACAACGGGAGGAATAAGCAGATTTAGTTTTAAGCTATCGGGATGGAAAATAATAAAGCCTTTATCGTTTCCAAATAAAAGCTCCCCGCTTTTAAGTTTTAGTCCGGCTTTACTAAAATTATTAGAGTGAGTACCGTCAACCTCAGAATAGTTTTTAAATGATGCTGTTTCGGGTGAAAATTCAGAAAGTCCTTTTTCTGTGCCAAGCCATAAGTTATTATTTTCATCTTCAACTATACTAAAAATAGAATTACTTACTAATCCGTTATCTGTTGTAAAATGCGAAAAGGTTTTACTATCGCGATGATATAAATTTAAACCTTCGCCGGCAATCCAAAGCCGTTTTTTGCTGTCTTCAAAAATAGCATTAACATTTTTACCCCAAAAAGAAGTAGTATCGAGCGGATTGTATGGAAACGAATGCAAAAAATTTGTCCCTTTGGGTTTTTTGTATATTCCGGTATTTGTTGTGCCTATCCAAAGATCTCCACAGTAATCTTCAAGAAGCGCACTGGCTAAATGAATTGCTTCTCCGTTAAAATTTATTTCATAAGGTCTTATAATTTCAAAATATTTGTTTGAAGGATAATATTTAAACAAACCTTTGTTTGTTCCTAAAAGCACTATACTCCCATTAGTCGTGGTTGTTAATGATTGGATAATAACACTATCTAAATTTATTTTATACCGACTCTTGTATTTTAAATTTTCAGTTATAATATTATTTTTGGATAAGCTAAGCCTAAAAAGTTCATTTCCTGCTCCTAAAAACGCATTTCCTTCTTTTATGGTAAAAGCAGTTATTTTTTTTGTTCCGGAAAAATGGCGACTTAATTTTAAGTCTAAATTTTCATCGAAAATAAATATAGAATCCGCACTTGCTACCCATAAAAATCCGGTGCTATCAAAAGCAATATCTACCAATTTAGGTATAGCTTTAATTTTAGAAAAACCTTTTGCTTCAGAAAAACCATACAAAGAATTATGTGATGCAATGAAAAGTTTTTTAAAATTATACGAATAAATAATTGTATTTGGATTATCACTGAAATGTTTATTCGACTCCGGAGTATTGTATGTTTTTGTTCTTTTAGAGGTGGTATTTATTTGGATTAATATTTTGTTATTTACCGCCCAAATATTATTATTTATACTGTCGTATGTTAAAGTAGAATACGATTTGTTAAAAATAGCCCCTTCATTATTAGTAAATAAAGAAAAATTATTATCGTTATTTTTCTTACATATAATACCCTTGTCAGTTGCTAACCAAAGCATCTCCTCCTTATCTGCAACAATATCAAATAATTTAGAAAATAGAGGTATATTGGACGGTATAATATTGTTACTTTCAAGTTTTTGAGTGAGTTTAAAATTATATTTCAATTCTTTATCAAAATGTCGATAATAACTGTGTTTGCGTTTCGGTAAAGAATAATTATCAATACCATATTGAGGACTGGCCAACCATAAACCTTTTCCCCTTTCTATATATATTTTTGTTATCGATTTATTATTTGGTATAACTTCCAAATTGTTACCACAGGGTATAATTTTCTTGTTTTTAATATCGAAAGAATAAAGAGCAGGGCCACCCCAAACGCCAATATAAAGAGTATCGTTATTACTTCTAACAAAGTCGTTATACCAATCTGTGTCTCTGCTATTCGGGTCAATAACAAAGTGTTCAACAGTTTTTGTTTTAGTATTAAATTTATTAAAACCCACTCCCGACCATAATCCAATCCAAAGAATGTTATCCTTATCAATGTAAAGTGAGGAAACACGATTAGAGCTAAGTTTTCCTTTACCCATTGTTTCTGTATTGTAATTAGTAAACTGATTATTTTTTCTATCAAACCTGTCAATCCCATTATTTGCAGTAGCTAACCAAATAATTCCATCATTATCTTCTACAGCATCAGTAATTCTATTGCTCGAAACTGTATTTTTTTCTCCCGGGATATGATAAAAATGGGGGAATCTTTTCCGAATAGGGCTGTATTTACTTAATCCGGAATTAGTAGCCACCCATAAAACACCGGATCTATCTTGATAAAGTTTATTAACATAATTTCCGGCTAATGAGCGTGGGTTATTTGGGTTAAAATTGTAATGATAAAATACCGAGGATTCATGAGTTTTTTTATACAAACCATTACCCGTTCCAAACCAAATCTGATGTTGTTTATCTTCAAGAATAGTAAATGTTGAAGTACTTAATATTCTTTGAAAATTACTATCTCTATCAAAAATATAAGTTCCGTCTAATCCGGTTACATAAAAATTACCCTTGGAGTCTTCATAATAACAGGCAATGTCATTTGTTCTTTTTTTTGTGGGATTATTGGGATTTGCGTAGATTTTTTTAAATTTTCCTGTATTAATATTAAACTTATGTAAGTCAAGGTTTCGTCCACCAATCCAAAGAATACTATCGTTTTCTTGATATATAGTGTGGTAGTGGTAATAGAGTTGTGCTACAGGTCGGTGTTGGAAATGCTCAAATATATTAGAGTGTATATGGAGTTTATTTAAGACCCCATCCGCGGTTTCTATCCAGAGAATTCCGTTTTTGTCGGAGTATAGGGCACGAATATAATTGTCGCTTAGACTATTTCCGTCTTTTTCTTTAAAATAATGTTCAAAGGTGCTTGTTTTACGATTGTATTTATTTAATCCATACAGAGTCCCTATCCATAAATCGCCATAAATATCTTCTTCAATACAACTTACCATATTATTGGATAAGCTGGTTGAATCGTTTATCTTATTACGATAAACCAAAAATTTATAGCCATCGTAACGATTTAACCCATCTGCTGTTGCAAACCATAAATAACCAACTTTATCTTGTAAAATATCTAAAACTGTATTTGAGCTAAGACCATCTTTAATATCAAGCTTATCAAATTCTGTTTGAAAATCATGTTTGATTATAGCTTTATTTTGCCCAAAACTTAAAGGAATAAAGGTAATGAAAAAGAAGATTATTAGTATATTACGCATAATACAATTATAGCAGCTTAAAAATAAGGAAAAAAACCAATACTTTTAATAGAAATTAATTTGAGCTAAAAAGAGTTCAATTTGTTTTTTAATTTTCTCATAAA
>JAGGWH010000074.1 GCA_021157585.1 Bacteroidales bacterium
AAAATTAAAGCTGATGTAAAAGCTTTAGGTGTTGATTTAATGAGTGTTGCAGGACATAAGTTGTATGCTCCAAAAGGAATAGGAGCTTTATATATTCGCAATGGAGTACATTTAGAAAAGTTGATGCATGGAGCTGATCACGAACAAAACCTAAGAGCAGGAACAGAGAATGTATTGGAAATTGTAGGTCTCGGTAAAGCCTGTGAATTAGCAAAAGCTAACCTGAAAGAAAATGCTATTCATTACAAAGAAACGCGAGATTATTTGCATCAACTTTTAGTGAAAGAATTACCAGATATTAAATTGAATGGGCATCCCGAAAATCGTTTACCGAATACGCTCAGTCTGTCTTTTCCCAGAATAGAAGCCAATACTTTAATTGATCGTTTGGAAGGTGTTGCAGCCTCTGCCGGAGCGGCTTGTCATTCCGAGAGTATTGATGTTTCAGCAGTCTTGGAAGCTATGTTGGTTCCTCTTGATTTTGCTATGGGAACCATTCGTTTTTCTACGGGTAGAGGTTCTACTATGGCAGATATGAAAAAAGCAGCAGATGAGATTGTTTCTACTGTTAAAAGCTTGATGCCTAAAGAAGAATCAGATGCTAAATTGGAAATTCGTGAGCAAAAAGTGATTAAGTTAACGCATTATACTCACGGTTTAGGTTGTGCTTGTAAAATTGAGCCTCAAAAATTGGAGCAAGTTTTAAAGACTTTACCTCCTGTTTTTGATAAGCAGGTTTTGGTAGGCACAGAAACTTCGGACGATGCAACGGTCTACAGCTTAACAGATGATTTAGCTTTGGTGCAAACCCTCGATTTTTTCACACCAATTGTGGATGATCCTTATCAATTTGGAGCTATCGCGGCAGCAAATGCATTAAGCGATATTTATGCTATGGGAGCAAAGCCAATTTTTGCTTTAAATATTGTAGGTTTTCCTGAAGATACCTTGCCTTTAAGTGTTTTAGAGCAAATATTACAGGGTGCGCATGCTAAAGCACAGGAGGCTGGGATTGCTGTTTTAGGCGGACATACAATTGAAGATCCTGAGCCAAAATATGGAATGGTAGTGAGCGGTTTAATTCATCCTGATAAGATTATTAGGAACAAAGGAGCGAAGTCTGGAGATGTTTTAGTACTTACTAAGCCTTTGGGAACAGGAATTCTATCGACAGCTGTAAAAAGAGGAATGTTAGAAGCCGATTTGATAGAAGAAATAGGAGAGCGGATGGCTCAGCTCAATAAAATTCCTGCTGAGTTGATGATGAATTATCAAGTTCATGCCTGTACTGATGTTACGGGTTTTGGGCTTATGGGACATTTACGCGAGATGACAAAGGCTTCTGAATGTGATGTGGATATTGTATTTGATGAGCTTCCATTTATTCGAGAGACAAAGAATATGGCAACGGCAGGTGTAATTCCGGGAGGATCGTTTAATAATTTGGAATATGTGCGTGAAGATGTTGATTTTGGTAGTCACGGTCGAACCAATCAATTACTTTTGTGTGATGCACAAACTTCGGGAGGTCTTTTACTTGCTTTATCAGAAGAGGATGCTAATGCTTATTTGAAAGATTTATACGATGCAGGGATAAAAGAAGCTAAAATTATTGGTAACTTTACTTCCAAAGGAAAAGGTAAAATTAATATTATATAAAAATAGTATGCAATATACTGATTTAACGGAAATTAGTTCGAAAGAAGTTCTTCCTGGCTTTCATGGTAAATTTGTTCACTCTGAAAATATGACTACGGCATATTGGGATATAGTTGCGGGTTCGGAAATTCCTGAACATAGCCATGAACAGGAGCAAATAGTTAATTTAATTGAAGGAGAGTTTGAATTGATTGTGGATGGAGAGCTAATAAAGCTTTATTCAGAAGGCGTAGTTGTTATACCTTCTAATGTAAAACATTCAGGAAAAGCGGTTTCTCATTGTAAACTAATTGATATCTTTCATCCTGCCAGAGAGGATTTTAAATTTTAATAAAAGTTTAGTTTTTGTTTTTGTAAACATTGTGCTCAATCTATTTGTGCCTTGTATCACAGAAGACCCTAAGACACTATGAAAAGGAAGTGACTCTTTGTGGCTCAGTGACTTCGTGGTGTTTTTTATACATATTGTGACATCACAGAGACTCCAAGACACTAAGAAAATGAAGATTTAGAGAATAAATCTTTGTGACTCTGCGCCTTTATGGTGTTTTTTATTTTTTATAAGTATGGTGCTTAATCTGTTTATTTGTTTAAAACTGATAATTCAGACTAACTCTAAAACTTCTTCCCGGAGCGGTTATTCCACTAGAATAGGTTCGGTAGCGTTTATCCATTAAGTTTTCTAATTCAAAAAGGACGGAAAATGCTTCGGAAAAGCTGTAGCTCGATTTTAAATCAATTGTAAACCAAGCTGGAGAGTAGGGATTCCCATTTTCATCCTCAGCATATAAGTGAGGTTTGTCTGCTTCGGAAGGAGGAAGGTCTTCAAAAGCCATTTCTCCGTTAAAAAAAGTATTTAACTGAAATTTCCATTTATCTTTTTCAAAGTTAAAGCTTGAATTTCCATAAATAGGAGGGGCGTGACGAACAGAAAATCCATCATTATCAATGCCTACTATTCTGCTAACTCCGGCTTTCCAAATAAGATATTCGTTGAGTTTTAGATTTGCTTGTGCGGTAATCCCATATATTTCGGCAAATCCAGCGTTTGTAATGGCTTGTATATCACTTTCTTCACTATCGTATATCATGGTTGTTAGTCCATCCAAAGAAAAATCTCTTCTTACCATTGCATTATCCAAATAAGAATAAAAGCAGATTAATTCAACAGATAATTTTTGATCTAAAAAAGCTTGATTCAAGCCTAAATCAGCACTATAAACATATTCTGCTTTTAAATCTGGATTAGGAACAACCACCGTTCCTGGTTCAGAATCAAATACTTTGGCAATATCATCAATATTTGGAGAACGGAATCCCGTTGAGAGATTGAAATTTACACGTGTGTTCTTTTCACTTCTGTAAACCAAGCCTATACTGCCCGTAAAAGCATCGTTTTGTAAATCGATAGTTTCATAATCAAAGGGGAAGAAGCTTTTATCTTCAAAGCTGGAATATAGCTTTACATAACTGTATCTAAGTCCGCCGCTGATATCTATTTTTCGGTTTAGCTTATATCTAAATGCAGAATAAGCTGCTAAGGTTTGATAACTATTATCTCCATCGGGATAGCGTGTAGATAAAGGACTTTGGATATTATTTGTTATGTCTTTGGTGTATGCCGTAGATTTTAAATTATCGTTATATGCTTCTATTCCGTAAAAATAGAAGAAATCAGGTGAGAGTTTTTTATTAAAATCGGCATTGAAACTAAATATATTTAGATTCTCAAAACGGGAATTTAGGTTATTGTCATTAAAACGCCTATCATGTCTGCTTTCTTCGTATTGTTGTACACTAAATTGGAGTTTGAAAGCATCCCAGAGCTTTCCTGTTTTTTTTGATTGTAAACTAATACTATTCACCATCCAGTTTTGTGGGCCGTAATACCATTCTGCATATTTTAAGTTTTCATCACTTATTTGTATTAGGCGGTCGTAGCGAGGAATATCGGAGGATTTAGTATAGTAAAACAGATACTCAATACTAAGATTTTTATTAGCTTGATATTTAAACTTTTGCATAAAGTTTAACTGATTGTAGCCTGAATATATTTGCTTATTTGTATTTTCATTTCTAATCATATAATCAATACCATCAATACGTTCTATGTAGTAGTGCCGCTCATACTCACTTGGACCAATATTTCCCATTATTTGATCACCAAAGTTCGTATAAGAAAAGCTGGTAAACGATCCCCATTTCTTTTTAGCCAAAGAAAAATGAAAATGTGCTGTTTTTTCGTTATTTGCAGAGGTATACCGACTAATTGCTTGTCCGTTAAAATTTAAAGTATTATCAGTATTTAATATTATTTTCTTTGAATGAAAGTCGATAACCCCTCCCATAGCATCGCTTCCGTAAACAATGGAGCCGGGTCCAAAAATAACTTCCGATTGTTCAAGAAGAAAAGGGTCGACAGTAATAATATTTTGCAAATTACCACTTCGGTAGATAGAATTATTCATCCTTATTCCATCAAACATTAGTAAAATGCTATTAGCAGCAAAGCCACGAATCATAGGACTTCCGCCACCCATTTGGCTTTTTTGAATATAAATTCCCGGGGTATTCTTTAGAAGATCGGCAGAAGTTTGAGGATTTGTAAAAGCAATAGTTTTACTATCTATTTTTTCAATTTTATTAGGTATTTCTTCTATATTTTCTTCCCACTTAGTAGCAGAAATCACTATCTCGTTTAGTTTTATCTCTTTACTAATTAATATTATAGTCTTCTGTTTCAGTGCTTTATTGTATGGAATAGAGAAGTCGAGATAAGCAGTATGATGAAAATATAAAGTATCGGATATATTAAATGCAGAAATATCCATTATTCCATTTTCATTGGAGACTGCGGTTGTGCTTTGCTCTTGATTGGTAGCAAGAACTTGTTCGAGAGGGGTTTTGTATTTGCCGGAAATTAGTTTAATTTCTTGCGCATAGCCTTGTATTCCTAAGAATAAAAGTGAGATAAGTACTAAAATAAATGGTTGGTGTTTCATGCTTACAAAAGTAATTCAAAAAAAGAAATATTCTTTCAATTTCAGACTTCTACATAAGCAAGATTTATGCCAATAGTTCTTATTTAGAAAGCTCGAGTAATAAAGATGTCTTAGCAGGTAAATCTATCAAATTTAAATTGTATTTTATTCCTGTAATTACGTCTGTACCAGTAGTATATCCGGAAATTATTTCATTGAATCTTTCCGTATGTAAAGTAGTGTTTTCCTTGTTTTTATTTAGAATAACCATTACCGTTTTTTCTTTATTATATCTAAAATAGACGTAAGTCCCATTTTCAGGTGCAAAGTGTTTCAGTTTGCCATTATGAATAACTGAATTTTCTTTTCTCCAATTGAATAGTTTACGTACAAAGTTTTGAGCTTCTAACTGCTGCTTAGATAAATTTCTTCCGGTAAAAGCATTTATTTTATCAGCTTTCCAACCTCCGGGAAAATCACTTCTGATAAGACCGTCGTTTCTTTCTTCAGGGCTTGTAGCCAAATATTCTGTACCATAAAATATTTGAGGAATTCTTTTGGTGCTTGCAACATATATCAAGGCTGTTTTAAAGAGATTGAAATCTTCATTAATCTGTGTGTAAAAACGTTGCATGTCATGATTGTCGGGGAAAATTACCAAATTCTCGGGATTAGGATACATAAAATCATTACTCAGCATTTCGTAAAGATTTATAAACCCTTTGTTCCAATTTTCCTCATCGTGTAAAGCATTTAATAAAGCAATATGTAATGGGAAATCCATTAATGAAGGAAGACAACTTTTAAAACCATCAGGATTATTCTTACCATTTTGCCATTTTGCAAGAACAGCAGGATTTGGACTCCATTCTTCGCCCACAATATTAAAATTGGGATATTCTTGCATTATTCTACAAGCATATTCAGCCATAAATTCTTTTCCTGAATAGGGATGAGTGTCGTGTCTGATTCCGCCAAGATTAGCATATTCTACCCACCAAATACTGTTTTGAATAAGATAATCGGCTAATAGATGATTGGATTGATTTAAGTCGGGCATAGATTGTACAAACCATCCATTTTCAAAAAGTTCTTTGTCACTCTTTGAGGCATAAGGATCGCTGAGGGTAGTCCTTCGGTGATTAGTAATTTTAATATCAGAAGGATAATGATACCAGTCTTTTGTAGGCATATCTTTAGTCCACCAATGCTCTAGTCCACAATGGTTCATAATTTGATCCATTATAAGTTTAATGCCACGTTTGGATGCCTCTTCACTCAATCTTACGTAATCGGCATTACTTCCAAATCGAGCATCAACTTTGTAATAGTCAGTAGTAGAATATCCGTGATAACTTGAGCGTTTAACATTGTTTTCTAAGACCGGATTTAGCCATATAGCAGTAAATCCCATTTTTTGAATATAGTCTAAGTGGTCTATAATGCCTTGTAAATCACCGCCGTGTCGGCCATAGGCTTCATTACGATTTTTACCTTCAAGCAGCTTATTCACTTCATCATTTTCAGGGATAGCATTAGCGAAACGATCAGGCGTAATCAAATATATAGCATCGCTATTGTTAAAACCAATACGTTGTGCAGAATTTTTCCTTCTCTCTTTTAATTCAAAAGTATAGCGAAGTTTTTCTTTCTTTCCTTTCTTAAAAATGAGGTCAAATTTTCCAGCTTCGGCTTCTTCATTGAGGCTGAGGTATAGGAATAAATAGTTTGAATTATCTGTACGAATAACAGAATCTAGTTTTAGGTTAGGGTAGGAGAAGCTAGGAGAAAGTTCGCTAATTTGATCTCCGTGAACAAGTATTTGTATTTGTTTGTACTCCATGCCTGTCCACCAAAATGCAGGTTCTAAATGCTTGATTTTATAGTTTTGAGCAAAACCAATTGTGCCTACAAGAATTAGTGTTATACTAAAGAAAAGATTTCTGATTTTCATGATTTGTTGTTTGAGTTTTAAAGAACAAAAATATTAAAAAAGCCCATCTGTCTTTTGACGGATGGGCTTTTGGAAATTTTAGGTTATTAGTTTTTAGTAACTGTTGCTGTCAATCCCCAAGGATCGAAAGTAACAGTATAATTTCCGTCAGAGTCAATATTAATATTGGCACCACCTGCTTCAAGAGCATTTAAGTCTCCACCATAATTAATAGCCCAATCGTCGTTGGCTCTAATTTTGAAGGATCCGGAAGAAACTAAGTCTAGAGTAACTGTAAATACATTATTTGCAGCATCCCAAGTCATATTGGTATCATCACTCCATCCACCAGGAGTGGCATCACCGATTAAACCCCAGCGATTAAATGAATAAGTATATTCATTTGGATGGCTGAGATCTAAAGTTATAGAATAATCAGCTTCAACATCAACAACAATATTTGCACCACCAACACTTAAGTTTCCATCTGCGGCATCGCTACCGTAGTTATAGTCCCAATTATGGTTTGCTCTGAATTTGAATTGAGCAGCCGTTAATGTTTGAACACCTCTCCAAGTTTTTGATGTAGGATTATAGGTTAAAGGTGTTTCATCACCCCAACCACCAGCTGTAGCATCACCAATTACTCCCCAGACGGTTGCAACGGCAGTAAATGTCATTGCATCTGTATTGGCATTTATTTTATAATAACCTGCATCTGCAACGATATTTCCACCATTAGGATCTAAGTTACCAGCTCCATCAGTTCCGTAATTAGGTCCATCCCAATTCATTTGACTAGCAAATTTCCACTGATTAGAAGCATTTGCCATATAAACATAGCCTTCTAAATTATCTGGAGAAGCAATGGTGCTAATTATTTGAGGTGATTTATCTGGTGACCAATTTGCTAATCCTGAACCAGGATAACTAGCTTCTACGTAATCACCAGGAATATTCCAAGTTTGAATATCTGCTAAAGTAGTAAACTCAATATCAGATCCATAAGAAGTACCTGCACTATTGGTTGCAAAAGCACGAACATGGTAAGTTGTATATTTTTCTAATCCCGTTAGTTCGCTTACAAATGCATCTT
>JAGGWH010000075.1 GCA_021157585.1 Bacteroidales bacterium
ATTTCTGCATTTGGGTCTAAGGCTAAAGGATAAGTAATTTCCATTTTTTGCTGATATCTTAACACAACTTCAAGTGCTTCGTCTCTATCAACACCTATTAGAATAAAATTGTCTTCTTTCAGCTTTTGCCAAATATCATCTTCAATATAAGGCATTTCTTTCCGACAAACGCTGCACCAGCTCGCTGTAAACTGAAGCATTACGATTTTTCCTCTTTGGTTTTCTAAGTCGAAAACTGTACCATCAGTTAGTTCGGCAGTGAAGAGAGGAGCTATATTTCCTACCTGAACCAAAAATCCATTTTCATCTGCTTCTTGTGCATTTATGGTTGATGAACTGAAAAATAAAATAAGTAGAATTAGAAAACGAGATGTCATAATTTAAATTTTGTGCAAACATAATTAAATAATTGAATATGTTGATAGAATATAATAGGAATTTAACTTTGGAGATATTGTAAAAACTAAAATTAGACTAAGCATATTAATTGCAGTATATATGGGGCATTGATATTATTTTAAATACTCTATGATAAGTAATAAATAAAGTGGAAAAATTGTTAATTCCCTGCAACTTCAGCGGTAAATATTCTGTAGCTCTAAAATCTATTTTAATTGTAAATTTGTAATCTAAAACTAAAGAGAGTGGAAAAAGAATATCAATTGAACGGAAAAAATGTCCATTATAAAATAAGTGGTCGAGGCGAAACTTTGGTTTTGCTGCATGGTTATCTGGAATCGCTTGAGATGTGGAGCGAGCATCAGGAATTTCTGTCGAATAAATACCAAGTGATAAGTATTGATTTGCCTGGCCATGGATTAACAGATAATTTTGGAGATATTCATACTATGTCTTTTATGGCTGAGGTTGTTTATGAAATACTCCAAGATGAGAAAGTTGAAAAGTGCGTGATGGTAGGTCATTCTATGGGTGGCTATACTACTTTGGCTTTTGCCGAAAAATACCCTCAAATACTAAAGGGTTTAGGACTGTTTCATTCTCACGCTTCGGCTGATACAGATGTAGCAAAACGCAACCGTGAACGGACAATTGAAATTATAAAACAAGACAAAGGTCACTTTATCAATGAATTTATTCCTTCGCTCTTTGCTCCTGATAACGTTGAAAAATTTGCTGATCAAATTGAAATCCAAATGAAAATGGCCAATGCCATGCCAAAAGAAAGCGTTATCGCCGCTATGGCAGGAATGAAAGAAAGAAGCTCAACAGTAGATATTTTAATGGATTCAAAAGTTCCCGTTTTGTTTATTGCTGGCAAACACGATTCTCGGATTCCTCTTGAAAAAACTTTAGCTCAAGCGGCTTTACCCACGATTTCACAAATTTTAATTTTGGGTGATGCTGGGCATATGAGCTGGACGGAAGAAGAGCAAAAAACGATTGCGGAACTTGATGGTTTTATGCAATTGTGTAACGACTAATGAGATAAAAACTTCCTGACTTTCTTTTTTATGTTTTTTAACTTACCTTTGGGGTGCATTTGTTTGTAAAAGCAGTACAGTTATTCAGTTATTCATCATTACTAGCAACAAAGTGAAACAAACAGCTAAAATTTTAATCATTTTAACAATTATCTTAAATCAAAGTTGTGTAAATAATGACTGTGAAAATGAGCCTTATTTTACGCCCCCAAGTCCATTAAATTTTGAATTAGTTAATAAATCAACAAATGAAAATTTATTTACAAATGGAACTTACGAGTCAAATAAAATCGAAATATTAAATATTGCCGACAATTCTTCGATTGAATATTCTTTTATTAACGAAGATGACATCAATATTATTCAAATTGGTTCAATAGGCTGGAAAAGCGAAATTGTTGAAGGTTCAGTGAAAATAAATGGTTCAGAGATTTTTACATTTTATGTTGATGCAAAAAGATTATCTGAAAATTGCATCTCTTATACCAAATACGACGAAATTCGAATTGAAAACAAAGAATATGAATTGGATCATCAATCAGGGGTTTATAAAATACTAGTTGACGTTAAGAGGTATGAATGTATTGTTGGCGAAGTTGACAGCATTGTTTCATCTGATCAAATCTTAGGAAAATGGAAAATAACCGGGGCGAGAAATCCTTGGTTTGTCAATAGATTCTACGATTATTCAAACGAGAATATCATTTATAATTTTCTATCCAATGGAATTCTTATTGTTACAGGAAATGAAAATCATAAAGGTGCCTACGCAAATGGGGAGTATAACTATGTGTTTAAATATGGCTACTTTAGTGATTATCATAGCCCAAATGAACCTAAAATTTGGTATCTGACAATAGATGATGGTTTGGAATGGACTTATAAATCTCAGGATACATTAATGCAAATTGGCCAATCCTATACAGATATGAATGATTATTGCCTTAAAAGAGAAGATTAACGATTTCCCAATAAAGGCTGAATGCAATAGTAATTCTTCAGAATTCGGCATAAGCGTCTGAACTGAAAAAACGACAAAGTCCTCAATGGTAATCTCATACTATTTGCTGGAGATCTAATCAGAGATTCCTCGCTAACTCGGAATGACAGATAATATTAAAAACTCAACCTTAATAAGTCTTATAGTCCAAGCTCAAAAAAATCTTAACAAATCCCCTCCTATTTAAAAAAAATACCGTATTCTTGCAAATAATACATCGAGGTAGTATATAATGAGATTATCTAAAACATCGGAGTACGCTTTACGCATTTTAAGCTTTATGGCTAAAGAGCCAGAGCAAAAGTATTCGGCCAAATCTTTGGTTGAAACGCTTAAAATCTCTGATAAATATCTCCGTCGACTTATGACCGACTTATCAAAAGCAGGTTTTATACAAAGCACACGAGGGCGAGAAGGTGGATATTCATTCGCCAAAAAAATAAACAAAATAGTTTTAGCTGATATTATTGATTCTGTTGAAGGAATGGACAAATATATGGGTTGCGTTTTGGGCTTTGATAAATGTTCAGAAACTAACCCTTGCGCTATGCATTCTACCTGGATACACGTGCGCGAAAAATTTACCGAAACCTTCCAAAACAAAACATTGGCTGACTTTAATTATAACGAGATTCATAAATATTAGCTATTTTTGAAATCAACATCACTTAAATTATAGAATATTACTAACTAAAAAAAGAGAAAAATGAAACAAACATTACTCGACAAGTTTATGAGCAAAAAAGGACTTTATACCTCCTTTTGGTTTATAGCTATTCTTATGGTAACGGCATTGATTTATTTTACTGCCAACCTGCAAAAAGAAGTCCCACCAATTGCCAAAGAGGTAAAATCGGTTTCGGGCGAAGTGCTTTACACCTACGATGATGTAGCAGAAGGTAAAGGCTATTTTCAGCAGTTCGACTTGATGGACTGGGGATCTATGTTAGGAATGGGTGCCTATATGGGTCCTGATTTCTCAACAGAATTTTTCCATCACAGAGCCCTGTATTTATATGAGTTTTACGCTCAAGAAATGTATTCTAAGTCGGAAAAAGACTTAACTGACATCGAAAGAGGAGCTGTAAAAGTTCGTGTGAAACAAGATTTCCACGAGCAAACAAAACTTATGGAAGAAGGTGTAACATACACAGACGCATCGGCGGAAGCTTACAAAAGGAATGTTATCCATTTAACAAAAATGCTTGTTGAAGGGGAACCTGAAAGAGCATTTCCAGGTGGAGTAATTCGTAAGGAAGAAGCCGTAAAAATTGCTGCTTTTGTAGATTGGTCGCAAATGGTTGCTTCTTCCATTCGCCCGGGTACCGAAGGAACAAATTCTGAGAGAACTTGGTCAAATAACTGGCCTCCCGAACCTTTGGTTGATCAAGATACATCCTATAATAACCATATTGTATCTCTTTTCGAATTTTTAGTATTGTGGGTATTAACAATTGTAGTTATCTTTTTAACTTACGAATACTTACTTAAAAAAGATGATATTAAAGACTTACAGCCTGCAATGAAAATTACAAAGCTGTTCCCTTCTCAAAAAAAATTATTAAAATATTTACCAATTGTATCGCTATTATTTGTTGTTCAGGTATTTTTGGGAGCTTATTTAGCTCACCTTTATGCCGATCCAACTCAAGATTTTATATTCTCACAGAGCTGGTTGCCTTTTAATGTAATTCGTTCTATACACACTCAATTAGCAATTTTATGGGTTGCTGTGGGTTGGTTAGTTGGTGGATTATTAATAGCTCCTTGGATTGCTAATAAAGATCATAAATTCCCATGGCTCGTAGATGTACTTTGGGCTGCTTTAGTAGTAGTAGCTGTAGGCTCTATGATAGGTTTATATATGGGAGCAACTGGTCAATTACGCGAAACTTGGTTCTGGTTAGGAAACGAAGGTAGAGAGTTATTGAACCTTGGTCGGCTTTGGGACTTTGGCTTACTGATAGGTTTAGTATTCTGGTTCTTATTAATCATTACGCTTATCAAAAAAGCAAGTACAAACAATCCAATTGTAGGTACTATTATCTGGTCAGCCTTTGGTATTGCAACACTTTATATTGCAGGTATGATGCCTATTCATAAGATTCAACCAAACTTTACGGTTGATGATTATTACCGTTGGTGGGTGATCCATTTATGGGTAGAATTAACTTTTGAGCTGTTTGCAGCTGGTACTATTGCCTTCTTTAGTGTCTCACTTGGCTTGGTTTCTCAAAAAACGGCCGAAAGAATTATGTTCTTCGAACTGTTCTTAATGATGATGGCAGGAACATTAGGTGTTGGTCACCATTATTGGTGGCAAGGACTTGATGAGTACTGGATTGCTATTGGGGGAATTTTCTCCGCAATGGAACCATTACCATTAGCTTTAATGGTTGTTGAAGCTTGGAAAAACTATAGAGAAAAACGTGCTGCTGGTGGCGAAGTCAATCAGTTTACTACACCATTTATGTGGATCACAGGATCTGTTGCATTAAACTTTATTGGTGCAGGAATTTTTGGAATGGTAATTAACACACCTACTATTTCTTACTATTCACACGGTACTTATTTGATTATGCCTCACGCACATACCGCTTTATTAGGTGCTTTTGGATATGTTTCTATCGCTTTCCTTTATATGACAGCAAGAGCAAACTCTTTGGCCAATGGATATATCTGGAACGATAAATTAAGTAAGATTTCTTTCTGGTCCTTAACTATTGGTGTTTTGTTGTTCACTTTACCAACAATAATGATTGGTTTGGAGCAAACAAGAGCAGCTTCCGAAATGGGTTATTATTATACAAGAACTCGTGAAGCCTTAGATGCTATGGACGGATGGATGTGGTTTAGAATCCTACCTGATAGTATGATGATTGGTGGTGCTGTCGGAATCTTTGTCGATTTATTTATGAAAACATTTATGGGCAAAAAAGAAAAATTAATTGCCTAATTCAAATAAAATCTAATTGCTTCCTTTACTTTTGTAGAGGAAGCAATTATTTATCTTGAATTATACATTATGTCAGAATTCACAAATACCGCAAAAAACCGTATCGACCTTCTTAACAAATATATGCTAGGCATTATTGAGGGAGAAAGTGGCGCTCAACTCATTAAAGACCTTGGCATTAAAACGGAGAATTTTATCCCCTCTGACCTACTAGGAGCATTCAATCAACTATTTGAAGCCAATGATGATCTGGAAAAGATGAAAATGGCTTCCAATAAGTTATTCAATATTCTGTACGAAAACCTAAAGACTTACCCAGCCATAAAAGAAAAACCAAATGGCTTTATCGATTATTTAAAAAAAGACAATGCCATTGCTGCGGAGAAATTAAAAAAAATAAAACCATTTATTAAAAAGATTAATCAAGAAGTTGATGCAAAAACACTCCTAGAATTAAACCAACGCTTTTCCGATTTAGAGAAATTTACTTGGCATTATACCGTAAAAGAGAATGTACTCTTCCCTATTTTGGAAACAAACTGGCAAGAACACGATTGCCTAAAACTGATGTGGTCTTTCCACGATGATATTCGTAAGAATTTCAGAAAAACAATAGATCTAGCAAAAATTGAAACTTTTGATTTAAAAGCTTTTAATAAATATGCTAGCCTCCTGTTTTTCAATATCAGCACCATTATTTTCAGAGAAGAATATGTTTTATTTCCACTGATGTTGGAAACTTTCGATGAAAATCAAATGGATAAAATGTTGCACGAAACAAGTGAAATGACACTTCCTTTTGTAAATATTGATATTGCTGACTTAAAAGCGACATCTGGCAACAAAGAAAATAAAGATAATTATATCAAATTCCCCACAGGTGAAATTACTGTAGAACAAGCCGAAATGGTTTTTAATCACCTTCCGGTGGATATTACTTTTGTGGACGAAAACGATGAAGTACGTTATTTCTCAACACCCAAGCATCGCATTTTCCCACGAACAGCAGCTATTATCGGTCGAAAAATACAAAACTGCCACCCACCCGAAAGTGTTGGTGTAGTGGATCGTATTGTTGATTCCTTTAAAAAAGGAGAAAAAGAAGTAGCTAGCTTTTGGATTCATATGGGTCCAAAATATGTGCTCATTCAGTATTTCGCTGTGCGCGATAAAGAAAATAAATATAGAGGTGTTTTAGAAGTTTCGCAAGAAATATCTGAAATACAAGAAATTAAAGGCGATCGAAGATTACTCGATTGGTAAATTGCAAATTTAAAAAAACAATGAAATATAATAAATACCAAGTTAGCGAAGAATGTATCGCTTGTATGGCCTGCGTTGAAGTGGCAGGTGATAATTTTGATCTCGAAGACAAACGTGCTTTTCTGAAGAAACAACCGGAGAATGAAGATGAAGAAGCTCTTTGTAAGGAAGCTTTGGAAGTTTGTCCGGTGGAAGCTATTTCGATAAAGAAAGATCAAGAAGAAAAAACTAAAGATATTGAGCCTATTTTAGCCAGCTCAAATATTAAAGAAGTGCTGGATAAATATCCAGAGCTAAAAGTTACTTTAAACATTTTATCGCCCAAGTTTAAGCGGATGCAAAATCCCGCTTTATACAATACGCTAGCGCGATATGCCAGCTTTAAAGATGCAGCAAAAGTAACGGGAGTCTCCATTTGCGAAATTCTTCATGCGATGAACAAACAATTAGGTGTTGAAGACAAGCTGGTCAAAAATATGCCTGAATGCATAAAGCCAGGAGCAAATGTTGCAAGCGAAACTGGTGAAGAAATCACCTGGGAAGAAAGCCCTGAACGCTATGTTTACAATATGGATTCTATGCCTGAATTACTTGAAAAAGTGAACCATTTAGAAGCTCAAAAAAATCTAGTCTATATCGCTGTTGAAGAACCTAATGAACTCTATAATGTACTGAGTGGTTTAGGCTTAAAATATAATGTAGAGTCGGGTAGGGAATACCGTATTTCTATTTTTAACGATAAGCAAGCTGAGAATATTGATTGGAAAGAGCGAAAAGATGACTTTGAAATATTGGATGTTCGGAAAATGAAAAGCGATCCTTTCGATATTATTCTTAAAAAAGCCTACGAAATTAAAGAAGATTCCGGTTTTATTCTGATACAGAAATTTGAACCTATTCCTTTGATAAATATGCTCTCGGAAATGGGATTTGAACACATAGCCGAAGAAAAAGCATTCTTTGAAGTTTGGACTTATTTCCATAAAAAAATTGTCCCTGAGTCAGAAAAAGACAATAATACGGACAAGCCCGATGTTGTCATTCAATCGGCTACACCTGTGGCCTATCCTGTAATTATGCGTTTGTTACAATCGGACAAAATCAGGAAAGCCGTAAACATTAAAGAGCTTAAAGTTTGGGAAGAAACCGAAAAGCATTTGGCTTGGATTGCCAATGGCAAAGCCGATATTAGTTTCTCTGCTTTAATTACTTCAGCTAAATTACAAAATAGCGATATCAAGATTCCGGCACTCTTCGTTTGGGATAATTTTGTGATTCTAACCCGTGGCTACAAAGCCGAAAAGTTAGCCGATTTAAAAGGAAAAAAAATTCACACCCCACTGTTTGAAGAAGCTCCTCCAACAAAAATTACCAATTACTTGCTTAAAGCCAGCGGTTTAAATCCTGAAGATTTTGATTTTGCTTACGGGACTCCATTTGGTCGCCCCGAAACTATTTATGCCGACTTTGTTTCTGGCAAAGCCGATACCGTAATTCTACGTGAGCCTGAAGCCAGTTATGCCTTAAAAATTATGGCAGACCGTGGCGAAGATGTTTCTGTTATCTCGTACAATAAAATCTGGAACGAGCACAATCCAGGCTTTGGTAGTTTCCCTAATGCAGGTATAGTTTTAAAAGGTGAGTTTACTCGTAATTATCCTGAAATTACAGAAGTACTGCTTGATGAACTAAAGAAAGCAATCGATTGGGTAAATAACAATCGTCACGCTTCGGCAGAACTAAGTTTTGATATGATGCGTCAACCTGTTGATCGTGTTGAGCTCTTCTTAAATCGTGTAAATTTTGAATATGTTTCCGGTGAGCCATTGGTAGAAAAAGTGGAAGATTATTTCCGTATTCTTTACGAACAAGGTATAGTAGAAGCTAAAACCGATAAAGCATTTTTAGATATTTTTAGATAAGACGAATATTGTTCCTTAAAAACCCCTTTCTGTTAGGTTAATACCAATTTGTAAAGGGGTTTTTCTTTTTATAAGCTTTTTTAAACCAAGTGCCGCAGACACTAAAGCTTGGATATTGCAGGATATGTCTTTACTTATGACAAAGTTGTAAATAAAGTATAGTTTTTACTAACTTCGTTGGCAAAACGAGCACAAATGATTTTAAAACCAACCAAAATATTTTTAGTCATAGTTTTTTTTGTTTCAGGATTGCATTTTTCTTTTGCGCAAAGCGATGATAAAGTTATGATTGTTATTATTGACGGAGCACGATATACCGAAACTTTTGGTGATATGAGCAAAACATATATTCCAAAAATGTGGGATTTAGCAGAAGACGGAACAATAATTGACAATTTTGAAAACGATAAATATACTTATACATCCCGTGCTATTCCTGCTTTATGGTGTGGTGCTTGGACTGATGTTGAAAGTATTAATTATCAAGGTTCAAACACTAGTTATGCCGTTCTACCTACTATTTTTGAGTATTACAGAAAACAAAAGAATATGCCTGCGGATGAGTGTTTCTATATTTTGAAATATATTCCTGATTTGTGGCTGCCCAGTTTCGATACTGATTATGGGCCCGATTATTGGCCTCAATTTCATAGTGTTGGCGCAAATGACAGAGATGTTGCTACGCAAGCGCAATTGGTGATAGATAATTATCATCCACACTTTATGCTGGTTTATCTAGCCGATGTGGATCATGCAGGGCATTCGGGAATATGGACAGAATATACCTCAGCTATTCAAACAGCAGATAGTATTGTAGATGTACTTTGGAAAAAACTACAGTCTGATCCGTTTTATGAAAATTCTACCACA
This sequence comes from Bacteroidales bacterium, assembly GCA_021157585.1. Classification (NCBI taxonomy): domain Bacteria; kingdom Pseudomonadati; phylum Bacteroidota; class Bacteroidia; order Bacteroidales; species Bacteroidales bacterium. The sequence goes on from JAGGWH010000075.1 coordinate 9,454, forward strand.
TTAATTGTTACCAATGATCACGGACGACATGACGATCAACATGGTGGATTTCAGGGGCATGGTTGTGGTTGTGACGGCTGTCGACATATTCAATTTCTTGCAGTTGGTCCTGATATAAGAAAGGATTTTGTTTCCTCGCAATACCATAATATTCCTGATATGGCAGTTACCGCCTCCTATATTTTGGGTATTGAACCAACAAAAGCAACAGGAAATATTATTCAGGAAATTTTTAATACAACAGGAACGAATGAGGAAATAAATCAAAATCCCGATATTATTACTAATTATCCAAATCCTTTTAATAAAAATATAACTATCGATTATTTTCTCTATAAAGAGAGTTATGTACATCTTAGTATTTTTGATATTTCCGGTAAAGAAGTAATCAATTTGGTAAACCGACTACAATTTCAAGGTCAAAATTCTATTGTTTGGGATGCAACCGATAGTCAAGGAGAAAAGGTTTTACCCGGAATTTATTTTTATAAATTACAAATTGATAATCAAAATAAATTCGGGAAATTAATGTTTGTGGCAGATTAGTATTCTCTAATCATATCAATAATTTATCAGAATGGGAGTAGTATTAAGACGATGACTCATTTCTTGAATCACAGCTTTTTTTTCCCTCACATTTACATGCACCAAACTTCACATCCGCTAC
>JAGGWH010000076.1 GCA_021157585.1 Bacteroidales bacterium
CAACATATATTTCAGGATCTCTATATCCCTCTAATATTAACTTATTAAGGAAATCTATAGCATCAGTATGACGACTTAAGTTTTGTAGTAATACTAATTTTCGAGATATGGCTTGATAAGCCAAATTTTTATTCGATATAGGTTTACTTAATAAGTCGTTCAAAAGAGTTTCAGCAATTTTACTTGATTCTATGGTATGAATAGCCGATATTGAATCTATGTATCTCAAAGATTCAACAACTAGAGAATCTGAAATAAGATGCTGACCATTCTCCTCTACTACTTGACTATCTTCCGCCATTACTCCAAAAGGAATAATCAACAAAAAGAACAACGAAACAAGAAAACGTGAGTTAGGAGTCATATTAAAAACAAATCTTAAACCTAGTATTCTTTAACAACTTTATTAATATCCACTTTAGGGAAAATAACAGTAAAATCACTTCCGTGGTCAATTTCACTTTTTATTTCCATTCGACCTTTATTCATTTCCAAAAATTCTCCGACAATAACTAAACCTAATCCCGTACCTCTCTCATGATTAGTACCTTTTTTAGAAAAAGCTTCAGTTTTTCGTAATATTCTTGAGATATCATCATGACTCATACCCATACCATCATCTTTTACTGATATACTTATCCCATCAGCAATTTGTTTAGCCACAACATGAATCTTACCCCCTTCTGTGGTAAACTTAATGGCATTAATTAATAAGTTACGAAGAATAATGTTTAAAGTAATCCTATCAACAAAGAGCTGTAACCCTTCTTCAACTTCCTTTGTAAGATTAATAGATTTATTAACGGCTGACCCCATTTCTTGATCAAACACATCCGTTACGGCATCTTCAACGTCAACTATTTCTTGGTGAATCTTAATATTTCCTTGTTGTGATTTGGCCCAATACAACAAATTTTCTAATAAATTAAAAGTATGTCTAGAAGTTATTTCTGCGTCAAATATAATATCTCTATCCTCAACAGGATCAATCATTCCATCTAACATAAAGCGAAAAACATTTCTCATATTACCAACGGAAGTTCTCAAATCGTGCGAAATAACTGAAAATATCTTATCTCTAGTTTCATTAGCTTTACGTAATTTATCGTTTGCAATTATAAGTGCACTTTTCTGATCCTGAATAAGTAATTGAGATCTTACACGAGCCAAAACCTCTAACTTATTTATAGGTTTTACCAAATAATCGCGACCTCCTAACTCAAATCCTTTTGCTTTATTTTCAGGTTCCTCCAAAGCCGTTATAAATATTACGGGAATTTCTTTCTGTATTGCATCTTCGTTTAATTTAGCTTTTACCTCAAATCCATCCATTTCAGGCATCATAATATCGAGTAATATTATATCAGGAATATGTTTATTAACAAATTCCAAGGCTTCTTTTCCACTTGAAGCATAAGCAATTTGATAACTTTTGTCAGACAATATTGCGCCTATAATGCGTTGGTTATTAGGCGAATCATCTACAATCAGTATTAGTCTTTTATTATTCATCATTATTGTTAAGAGGGTTATTGAACAAATGTATTAAAGTTTTACAAGAATTCTTCCTGTTATTTTTTGGCTCTTAATATTTCCTTATTCAGAATTTTTAAGTTCCTCCAAAGCAAGCCAAGACATCAGCCCAATACCCGTTTCTATACTACTTTCATCTATATTAAAAATAGAAGAATGAAGGTTTAATATCTTTTTAGCATTAGGGGATGCAACACCCAACCTATAAAAACTGCCGGGTATTTTCTGCGTGTAAAAGGCAAAATCCTCAGCAGTCATACGCATATCAAGATCAATTACTTTGTCTTCACCCAAAAACGATTTAGCTGCATTTTTTGCACGTTCAGTTAATTCCGGATTATTATACACAAAAGGATATCCTTTATCAATTCTCACGTCACAATCACCCCCCATTCCTTGAGAAATTGATTTTGCAAGTTCTTTTATTCTTTTCTTTATTTCTTCACGCCAATCTTCATCAAATGTACGTATAATTCCTTCCAAATAAACCTTTTCAGGAATAACATTTGTCTTTCCATCACCAATTATTTTACCAAAAGAAATAACTGTTGGAATAGTTGGAAGCGCATATCTACTAACAATCTGTTGCATGGCAACAACTAAATGTGATGCTATCAAAATAGGATCTACAATAGTGTTTGGCAATGCAGCATGCCCTCCCTTTCCTTTAATTGTGATAAAGACCTCATCGGTGGAAGCCATATATTTACCTGATCGGAAACCTACTTGTCCAGCTTTTAGTTCGGGATAAACATGTTGTCCGAAAATACTCTTAGGAGAAGGATTTTCCAAAGCCCCTTCTTTAATCATTACACTTGCACCTCCGGGATATTGCTCTTCTGAAGGTTGAAAGAGAAATTTCACAGTCCCCTCAAACTTATCTTTTAATTGATTTAAGATTGCTAAAGTACCTAGCAATGATGCCATATGAACATCATGCCCACAGGCATGCATTTTACCAATATTCATCGACTTATACGGAATATTATTGGCTTCAATAATTGGTAACGCATCCATATCAGCACGTAAGGCAATCACTTTTTTATTAGGATTTCTACCTTCAATTACACCTACAATACCTGTTTTAGCTATTTTTTCAGTATATTTAATCTTATGTATATCAAGGAAATCGGCTATTCTTTTAGCTGTTTCAATTTCTTCAAAAGCTAATTCGGGATTCTGATGAAACTCCCTTCGGATACCAATAATTTCATCTAAGTATTCTTTTGCTAATTTTTTAATTTCGTCTTTCATTCAGCAGCTAATTAAGAATCTCAAATTTAGAAAATTATCGCTACAAAAAAAACTAAATTCGACAACAAGAACAGTTCTAAATTCTCCCTTCAAATATTCCAAAGTCAATTTCTATTCTTTTCTTAGTTTCGCCATTAGTCATTAAAAGGATATGATCTCCCATCTCTATTTTCACTCCCTTTGAAGGGTTTGTTAAAAGTACCCGTTTATTATCAACGACTTTACTCAACCCCAATAAAACACAATCATAGGTTAATTTCAAATCAATAAAAGCATCTACATAATCTTTATTCAAATACGGATTCTGATCGATAACTTTATACTCCTGATTATCAAACTCATCAACAGACTGAGCGGCACTTAATAAGTCTTGATTAAGTTCTGCCACATCTGGTTCAAAAATATAACTAGCAACTAATTTTGAAGCAATCTCATTGCGAGGAATAACATATTTAACTCCTGCGGCTATAAAGGTATCTTTAAGTTTAGAATTTTCAATAGAAACAATAATATCAGGTTCAGGATATTTTTTCTTAAAATTGATAACATATAGTAGAGTATCCGTGTCATTACCAAAATTCACAAATACTTCGGAAGCCTTTCTTGGATTCACCTTCTCAATAATATCCAAATTATGATAATCGGCAAATAATGCAAATGCTCGTTTTTTCCGATACGATTCATAAATTAAATCAATATCATCCTTACGATCCGTAACTATCGCAAATTTTCTCATTGTTGAATAAACCTCTTCAACAACCATACGATTAAATTCGTTCCAACCAATAAACACAATATGGTCTTCAAACGAACTTCCCTGATACCCTAATTTTTTTTCTTCAATCATCGTAAAAATATTTGATGAAATACTACTTATTAAAACGCCCAAAACGCCCAAACTAGAAATAATATAAAAATAGCCTATTACACGACCACCTGTACTTACAGGAACTTTATCTCCGTAACCAACAGATGTTAAACTAACCAACATATACCAAATAGCATCGCCTAAATTATGGATATCGGAACCTACCTCATTCTTTTCAAAATGAACCAATAGCAGATTAATTATCAACAAAAACAAAAAAGTAGTTACTGTTGAAATTATCCAAAATCGTTTTCTCTTGTTATCCATTAGTTAATTTTAATTTAACTTGAACGTTGGCTAAAATAGTGAATACCAAAATTATATCAAAAGAAAATAATGATTTTATAGTTTTATATTGGAAAAAATTTGAATTATCAATTCCTTTGCAGCGAGATAAGAATTATGAAAAATCTAAGTTGTATTATTTTAGCAGGAGGCAAAAGTCGGCGCATGGGTGAAGACAAAGGGCTAAAAATATTTAGGAATCAAGCTCTAATTTCTTACTCTATTCAACTTGCAACTAAACTCTGCGACAATATTCTTATAAGTACAAATAACCCTAATTATAAAAAATTCGATTATCCACTCATATATGATATTATCCCTAATAAAGGACCTATGGGAGGTATTTATTCAGGATTATCTGTTAGCAAAACCGATTGGAACTTATTTTTACCTTGTGATACTCCCTTTCTTCAATTAGATATACTTTTGAAAATGCAGAAGCATCTTTCATCAAATAAGATTGTGATTCCAAAACTTGAAAGCGGGCAGATTCAACCTCTTATTGGATTTTATCATAAAGATTTACTTCCTCTTATCAAAAATCATTTAGAAAATGACAGGCTAAAAATAATGGGCTTATTAAACAAAACCAAAACATATTATCAAATAATAAGACAAGAAAATGCAAGCCGCTTTTTAAACATTAATACCATAGAAGAATTAAAAATAAATGAATAACAACCTACTATCCGACAAATGGTTAAAAGCCGCCGTTATTGGTGGTTTGTGGGCTTCTGTAGAAATAGTTATAGGTAGTTTTTTACACAATTTAAGAATCCCTTTTGCAGGTACTATTTTAGCCTCTCAAGGTATACTAATATTAATCGCTTTTAATCAAGTTTGGAAAGAAAGTGGTATTATTTTTCGTGCCGGAATTATTACAGCTTTAATGAAATCCATTTCGCCAAGCTCCGTAATTCTTGGACCTATGATAGGCATTTTTATGGAAGCGGCACTTTTAGAGCTCCTACTTTATATTTTCAGAAGAGGTTTAATAGGAAGTATTTTAGCTTCTGCAATTGCCCTATCCAGCGCATTATTACATAAAGTATTCAGTATTATAATTTTATACGGTTGGGATATTGTAACTATATACAAAAATATCTATGCCTATTTTCAAAAAATATTTAATACTAACATTTTAAACGCAACAGAATTTATTATTTTAGCATTTTTTATTTATCTATTATTTGGTGCTTTATCCGGCATACTTGGAGTTATTATCGGGAATAAAGTAAAATCTCTGCCTCCCGAATTAATACCAAAGAAAATTGAATTTAATAATGAAGAATTATTCCCTTTAGGAAGCAAACAAAAGTTTAATTTATTTTTACTTTCACTAAATATAATACTTATACCCATTGGCTTAGTACTTATTAATAAAGATATTCTTTATTACGGGCTCCCTTTTCTCATATTATTTACCATTTACACATATTGGAGATATACAGCTATCTTCCGTCGACTAAAAAAGCCTATTTTCTGGGGACAGCTTATTATTATCATACTTCTGTCCGGCTTATTTTATTCGGGTGATAATAATCCTAACCAAACTTTCAAGCTCGATGGATTTTATTTTGGGATAGAAATGAGTTTTAGAGCTCTATTCATCGTTATAGCATTTACGGCAATAAGCATAGAACTACGAAACCCAAGGATTAAGACATTCCTATACACTCATCATTTAGGTGCGCTACACGGCTCTCTTTCATTAGCTTTCAGCTCATTACCTATTATCATTAAATCACTACCTCCTGTTAAACAATTTTTCAAACAACCCATAACTACCCTTTCCCTTCTTATTGCAAATAACATCTACTGGTATACCATTTTCAAAAATCAAGTTAGTGAAAAAAAGGTTGATTAATATCATATTTCAGAGAATTAAGTATTTAATTATTTATGATTTAGCAAAGAATTCTTAATCTTTTCATTTTTTATTAATTACAAATATTCTTCTATATTTTCAATTTATATTATATCTAAATAAAAAATATAAAATACATAATACCATTTAGTTACATTACATATAATCAATCTACTTTTATTAAAAACCAATGTATATAACTAATAATCAGTTATATACGGAAAATGTATTTACACATAGATAAATATACATAGATACATTATAAATTTCTACTTTTGCTATTCATTATTACTTATTGACATATATAACTAAATATTAATAAAGTATTCTGTTCATGAAAACGAGAAGAGAATTTATTAAGGTTTCAGCAATTGGTACCGGAGGGCTAATAGCAGCCGGAGGATTACTTAGCTCCTTACCAGTAAAAGATATCTTTGGACAAACCAAAAATAAAAACCTAAAAGCTAACTCTAACAAACAATTTCCCACTTATTGTGAAATATGCTTTTGGCAATGCGCTGCATGGGTTCAAACCGACGACAAAGGTGAAATTAAATCTATTACCGGAAATGTTGATGATCCTCATTGCAATGGACGTCTTTGTCCGAGAGGTACTGCCGGTATAGGAATGTACAAAGACAAAGATCGCCTAAAAAACCCCAAAAAAAGAGTAACAGTAAACGGCAAACAAGTTTTTAAAGATATAAGTTGGGATGAAGCCTTAGATTATATCGCTGAAAAGATGGAAAAAATAAAAGTGGAACATGGACCAGAATGTACTGCCTTATTTACTCATGGCTCCGGTGGTAAATTTTTGGGTCCAATGTTACAAGCTTTTGGTTCCAATAACATAGCCGCACCGTCCTATGCCCAATGTCGCGGTCCACGCGAAGTAGGTTTCATTGCAACATTTGGAGCAGGTATAGGATCTCCCGAACCAACTGATATTCGCGATAGCAAATGTTTAGTTTTAATAGGAAGTCATATCGGTGAAAATATGCATAACGGTCAAGTGCAAGAAATGTCGGATATGATTAGGAATGATGCCACCATTATTACTGTTGACCCCCGCTTTTCCACAGCCGCAAGTAAATCTAAATTCTGGCTACCTATTAAACCGGCTACTGATTTAGCTTTACTTTTAGCTTGGATTCATGAAATCATTTATAATGATTATTACGATAAAGAATACATCGAAAAATACGCCTACGGCTTTGATGAGTTAAAAGCACACGTTAAGAACTTTACTCCTGAATGGGCTTATGGAATAACAACTATAGAGCCTAACATTATCAGAAAAACAGCACGTGAAATGCGAAATGCTGCTCCAAGTGTTATCATACATCCCGGGCGACATGTAACTTGGTATGGAGATGATACTCAACGTTTGAGAGCTGTTGCAATTTTAAATGCATTATTAGGATCTTGGGGTCGTCGTGGAGGTTTTTACAATCCGGAAGCTATACATCTGCCTAAATTTCCTGCACCAAAATTCCCTAAACCAAAGAAAAACTGGAGAGATGCTTTTCCTGGTAAATTCAATTTAGCCGATTTAGCTTTAGCTTCAGGAATATGTGATGCCACAGTACCTTCTCTTGATAGAGATTGTTCAATAAAGGCATGGATTGTTAATGGTACTAATCTTATACAAACGCTACCTAACCAAGCCAATACCATAAAAGCCATTGAAGCCCTCGACCTATTGGTAGTTATTGATACTATGCCAATGGAGATTACAGGTTATGCCGATATAATTTTACCGGAATGTACATATTTAGAGCGCTACGATCTTGTTCGTACTTCTAAACATAGAATTCCAACATTAGCATTACGAATGCCTGCTCACACACCACTCTACAACTCAAAACCCGACTGGTGGATTGCTAAAGAATTGGGTAAACGCTTAGGCTTAGATGAGTACTTTAAATACAAAGACATTGAAGAAATGCTCGATTGGCAATTAAAACAAGTAGGATCTTCTCTCGAAGAAATGCAGAAAATTGGAGTTAAGAAATTAGATCGAGAGTATGATGATTTATATTTCCTTAATGGCGAAGATTACGAATTCAATACCAATACCGGTAAAATCGAATTATATTCTACTGCTTTAGAAGCCGAAGGATTTGATCCTATGCCAAAATATACTGCTCATCCCGAGCCAGACTCCGGTTTTTACAGGCTAATATACGGAAGAGCACCTATGCATACTTTCAGTAGAACATCTAATAATCCGCTACTTTTTGAATTGATGGAAGAAAATAATGTTTGGATAAATCCAAAAGTGGCAAAAGAATGGGATTTAAAAAACGGACAAGAGATATGGCTAGAAAATCAGGATGGAATTGTAACTGATTTTCCGATAAAAGTCAGGATAACAGAACGCATAAGATTCGACTCTGTTTATATGGTTCATGGATTCGGTCACACAAAAAAACAATTAAGCAGAGCTTATGGACGAGGAGCTAGCGACACTCAAATGATTTCGCGCGTTATGCTTGATCCTATCATGGGAGGTACCGGAATGCGAGGGAATTTTGTTACGTTTCACACTAATGAACCTACTCAATTAAAACAAAAAACTGATAGTACAAAACTGATAGTAGAAGGAGGTAAAGCATGAGATATGCAATGGCAATAGACACAAATTTATGTGTTGGATGTAGCGACTGTGTAGTTGCTTGCCAAGTTGAAAATAATGTTCCTGTTGGTTATGCCCGAGATTGGGTTGTTGAAGTAGTGGAAGGAACCTATCCTAATTTAGCTATAGAATTACGCTCAGAGCGTTGTAATCATTGTGATAATTCGCCTTGCGTTAGAGCCTGTCCAACAGGAGCTAGCCATTATGCTGAAGGCGGAATTGTTTTGGTAAACCATGACGAATGTATTGGTTGTGCTGCTTGTATAGAAGCTTGTCCTTACGACGCACGTTACACTCACCCTGATGGATATGCAGACAAATGCACTTTCTGTAGCCACAGAGTTCAAGATGGTCAAGATCCTGCCTGCGTATCTGTTTGTCCTACAACATGTATGACATTTGGTGATATGGATGATCCTAATTCTGATATTTCTAAAATCGTCAGAAACAGAAAATCAAAAGTACTTGCTCCAGAAGCAGGAACAAATCCTAATATATATTATTTAACCTAAAGCAATAAAAATTCAAACTTGATATGAAAGAAGAATTAATTATAAGCGGAAGAATGAATCCTCACATTGACCCAATCTTAAATACTTGGGGTTGGGAAATTGCTTTCTATTTATTTGTTGGAGGTTTATCAGCTGGAATATTATTTTTCTCAGCTTTATATGTTATAAGAAAAAAAGAAGACCTCTACCCTACTGCTGTGAAAACTGCACCAATGTTAGTACCTTTTTTATTAGTACTTGGTTTAGGAGCACTTTTTATTGATTTACATCACAAATTATATTTCTGGCGGTTATATACAACAGTTCGACTGGAATCTCCAATGTCGTGGGGAGCATGGACACTTATGTTTATTACACCTCTTTCTATTGTGTGGGCAGCATCTTTTGTAAAAGAAATATGGCCTAAATTTAACTGGTGGAATATCAAGATTCTTAATAACTCGGTAAAAATAATTATCGATAATAGGTCAACTATTGCTTGGGTGTTAATCATTCTATCGGTTATTTTAGGTATTTACACCGGAATATTGTTATCAGCCTTTAATGCTCGTCCACTTTGGAATACATCTATTCTTGGACCACTATTCTTAACTTCCGGACTATCAACCGGGGCAGCAGTAATAGTATGGATGTCTAAATCAAAGATAGAGAGAGAAACATTTACTAAAATTGATTTACTCCTAATAGTAATTGAGTTATTCTTGATTACTCATCTTATTATGGGCTTTCTTGCAGGTGGACAGGTTCAGGTTGAATCAGCTCAAATATTTCTGGGGGGAGAGTTTACAACCTATTTCTGGGTATTTATTATTATGCTAGGACTTTTACTTCCTGCCCTATTAGAAATTATGGAATTAAGAGGATTTAAAATACCTGCCTTTATGCCCTCAGCTTTAGTTTTAGCCGGAGGAATTATATTCCGTCTTTTAATGATAGAAGCCGGACAAATAACACGTTACCTCTATTAAAAAATATTTAACAATGAAAAATAAAACAGAAGGAAGCGAAAGAAAATACATGAACCCATATCTTGCGGGTTTCCTCCTTGGACTTGTTATAATTTTTGCCTTTTATTTTACAGGCAGGGGATTAGGTGCAAGTGGTGCTATTAAAAGTGCTGTTGTTGCTACTGTTGATGTAGTTGCACATAATCACGCCATGGATTCCGAATATTTTAAACCCTATGCTTCCAAAGAAGAGTCACCTCTACAAGCTTGGCTAGTATTTGAAATAATCGGTGTAATGATTGGTGCTCTCCTTTCAGGAGTTGTAGCCGGGAGGTTAAAACTAAAAATAGAGCATTCTCCAAAAATCACATCCAAAACACGTTTAATTATGGCTGTTATTGGAGGTATATTATTCGGTATTGGATCGCAACTCGGTAGAGGATGCACCAGTGGTGCAGCATTAAGCGGAATGTCCGTTTTATCAACAACGGGATTTATAAGTATGATTGCTATTTTTGGAACAGGCTATGTATTCGCATATTTTTTCAGAAAATTTTGGATTTAATCTTAAAAACAAATAATTATGGGACCATTAATTCCTAATGAAATAATAAACACCAACTGGAACTTTTTAATAGCTCTGATAGTTGGAATTGGATTTGGCTGGGTACTTGAACGTGCAGGCTTTTCATCATCCAGAAAACTAGCCGGTGTTTTTTACGGCTACGATTTTGTTGTACTTCGTGTATTTTTTACCGGAGCAATTACAGCCGCTATAGGCTTATATTATCTACGCTATTTTGAGTTTATCGATTTAGACTTAGTTTATATCAATCCACTTTATTTAACCTCTGCTTTAATTGGAGGAGTAATTATGGGATTGGGATTTATAATAGGTGGCTTTTGTCCGGGTACCAGCGTATGCGCTGCTGTTATAGGGAAGATAGATGCAATGGTATTTTTAGGAGGAATATTTATTGGAATTTTCTTTTACGGAGAAACATATTCATGGCTATGGAAAGAAATTCATATGGATGCTTATTTAGGCACACCATTAATTTACGATGATTTAGGAATAAGCTATGGCTTGTTTATATTAGCCTTAACTATTGTAGCTTTAATAGCATTTTATCTTACTTCTAAAATTGAGAAGAAAGTAAAACCCGTTAATTATTAATTAGTTAAACATTAAAAACTATGAATTTAAGATACACCTTATTGTCAGTAATTCTTTTACTTTTAGCTTTTGGTTTTACCATTTTACCTGAAAAGAATTATTCAAAAGATTTATCGGCAGAAGAAGTTCTATTAGCCGTTTTAGATGATTCCAGATATATATCTACTGACGAAATAGCTTCCCTTTTGCTCAACAATGATCCCAGTCTTCAATTAATTGATGTGAGAAAGCCTGAACAATTTAAAGAATTCAGTCTCCCTGGAGCAATTAATATACCTATTGATAGCCTATTAACAGAAGAAGCCGACTTATATTTAGACCAAGATGTGAAACTAAATGTGCTTTACTCAAACGGAAGTATTTATGCAAGTCAAGCTTGGCTTTTATATAAACGTATGGGTTATCAAAAAGTATTTATAATGCGTGGAGGCTTAAATTATTGGATAGAAACTATTATACGACCTAGCGAACCAAAAATTAACGAGCCTGCAAGTGCTTTTGCAACCTACCAATTTAGAAAGGGAGCTAGCCAATATTTTGGAGGAGGGACTGTAGATGCCACAAGTTCAACATCCACAACTAAGAAAAAACCTATAATTAGAAGAAAGAAAAAGTCCGTTGCCGGAGGTTGTTAATCTTTTATAAAATTTAAAATAATATCAATATGAAAGAGCATAAAAAAATTGCTAATTATCTCCCTGTGGGAGCTATACTCTTTTTAGCTTTCATTGCTACGGCATTTGTTTTAATGCCTACGCCAAAAAAGAAATTCGTACTTAATCAGAACGAAACACTTACAGATGTCATTAAACATATTCAAGTTATACAACCCGAAAAAATTAAAGATATTCTTTCAACAGACGATCAGGATTATCAATTCATAGACCTCCGATCACCAAGAGAATTTAATCTACATCATTTGCCGGGGGCAATAAATATTCCTATTCACGACTTATTAAAAAGTGAGTATAAAACCATTTTAAATCCCCTAGATAAGACAAATATTCTTTATGGGACTAATGTAGAAGATGCTTGTCCTGCTTGGTTAATTCTTAAGCAACTCAATTATAAAAATAATAGCATAATGTTAGGTGGTTATAAGCTTGTAAAATCAAATATAATTGATAAATATGCCCCAAACGATGTATGGTTTAAAAATGAAGTTGCAAAATACGATTATGCTGAAATTATTAAAGAAACCGCAGGAGCCGGGGTTGTTGGTAGTTCCACATCAACATCTAAAAAAGCAAAACCCATACTTAGGAAAAAGAAAAAAAGAGTAGCAGGCGGCTGTTAAAAAGATAAGCAACAAAGAATTATATTGACATTTTAAAAAACTAGTCAGTAGATTTCCTTAAAATTAGATTTGCCTTCACAACTTTTGTTTGTGGAGGCTGATCTTTATTAATGTTTTCCATTAAAAGCTTGCAAGCCTCCTCTCCCATTTCAATACCCCTTTGATCTACAGTACTCAGACTGGGAGCGCAAACGGCAGAACTAATTTCATTGGTAAAACCAATAACCTTAATATCTTCGGGAACTCTTTTGCCTACTTGGCGAACAGCTTTAGTAGCACCAATACCGGTTAAATCGTTAACAGCAAAAACACCATCAATATCTTGATAATCGGAAATCAATTTCTTTGTTATAGAAACAGCTCCATCAAATGTATCACACTTTACAACCAAATCAGGATTAAACGAAATACCGTGCTCGTTAAGTGCAGCCTTATATCCTGCAATTCTTAACCTCCCAATATCTAAATGTTCCGAAGCACTCAAATGAGCAATTTTCTTACATCCTTTTTCTATCAGATGGCTCACAGCATCAAAAGCTCCCTGAAAATCATCAAAAACAACTTTATTTACAGGCAAATCAGGAACACGATCGAAAAAAACAACAGGAATACCATATTGATCGAATTTATCAAAATGGCTAAAATCCGTTGTTTCTTTGCTCATTGATAAAATTAAACCATCTAAACGAAAACTAAGAATAGAACTTGAGAGCAGAACTTCACGTTCATAACTTTCGCCTGAATTGTAAATCATTACCTGATAACCATTATCATACGCAATATTTTCTACTCCCTGAATAACTGAGCTAAAAAAATGATGTACTAATTTCGGTATAATAATACCAATAATCTTAGATCTACGATTTTTTAAGCTTAAAGCTATCTCATTAGGTCTGTAATGCAGTTCTTTGGCTAATTCTTGAACGGCTTTCTTTGTTTTCACACTAATATCAGGATGATCTTTTAAGGCTCTCGAAACTGTAGAAACAGATACTCCAAGAATCTTAGCAATATCTTTAATTGTTACTGGATGCTTTGTCATATTAAATGCAAAAATACAAATATATGATTTATTTACTCTTAATAATTCATTACACAAAGAAGTAGATTAATTTTATCAAAAAAATCACTTCTTTGTTTACAAATACTGCTATGGAAATATTTATAAATTCAAACAATCATTATAGGGAGAAATAGGCATATCAAATCTTGTAAAAACATTTCAAAGTCTATACTAACCTAAGCTTTATCTTATAGTTTTAAATTTATTTAAACAACAATCGTTTGCGCAATCGTTTGCATAGATTTTAAGACCTATTTATATGATAAAACAACATTTAGACTCGTTTTTTTAGTAAATTGCCTCTTTAAAAAACAAACATCAAATTAATTATTATTTAACTAATAAATATTATAAAATGTTATAAAAATGGGACAAATTTATTCTAAACTGAAAGTTGTTATTCTTCTACTGATTTTTGTAGGAATCTCAACAGTTACGTTTGCACAGTTAGTAAATGTTACCGGAACAGTTGTTGATGCAACAGATGGCAGCCCGCTTCCTGGAGTAACCGTACTTCAAAAAGGTACCGGTAATGGTACAACCACCGATATGGATGGTCATTATTCACTAAGTGTGGATAAAGGACAAACTTTGGTGTTTTCTTTCGTTGGATATGCAAATCAAGAAAGATTAGTCGAAGGCGCTGTAATAGATGTACAGTTAGCTGAACAATCAGAATTGCTATCCGAATATGTAGTTATTGGATACGGTGTACAGAAAAAAAGTGACGCTACCGGATCTGTTACTTCTGTCAGTACCAAAGATTTCAATAAAGGAGCCATTACCTCTGCTCAGGATTTGCTAGTAGGTAAAGCAGCCGGTGTTGTAATAACATCTGCCGGTGGTGCTCCTGGAAGTGGTTCAACAATTCGAATTCGTGGTGGATCTTCCTTAAATGCATCTAACGATCCTTTAATTATTATTGATGGTATTCCTATTGATAATAATGACGTTTCTGGAAGTAGCAACTTCCTTTCATTTGTTAATCCAAACGATATTGAATCTTTTAACATTCTGAAGGACGCGTCTGCAACCGCAATATATGGTTCAAGAGCATCTAACGGTGTAATTATCATTACAACCAAAAAGGGAAAAGAAGGAGCCCCTATGGTAATTAATTTTGATACAAAAACATCAATTGCTACTGCCGTTGAATTCGTTGATGTATATTCTGGTGATGAAATAAGAAAAATTGCTTATGACAATCCTGACTTATACAGTATTGACAGTTATAGTGCTCTTTGGGGCGAAAACACAAACTGGCAAGAAGAGCTCTTTCAAACATCTATCTCAACAGATAATAATATAAGTTTTACAGGAGCATACAAAGCATTACCTTATAGGGTTTCTATGGGTTATACCGATCAAACCGGTATTATGAAGAATACAGATATGCAACGTTTAACGGGTTCCGTAAATCTAAGTCCAACATTCTTAAATGGCGATTTAAAAGTTAATGTAAATGCTAAAGGAATGCTTACCGATAATAATTTTGGTGACTCAGGAGCATTAGGATCTGCAATTGCAATGGATCCAACAAAACCAATTTATGACGACAGTTTCGATAATTCTGCCGGTTATTTTCAATGGGGTAATTATGGAGCTAACCTAGGAACTCCCAATCCTGTTGAACAACTTATGGCTGCTGACAATAAATCACAAGTAAGCAAAATTATAGGAAATGTACAACTTGATTACAAAGTTCCTTTTATCTCCGGCTTAAATGCTAATTTAAATTTAGCTACAGACATTTCAAAAGGCGAAGGTCATAATAACCGCCCTATTACTTCTCCTTCTACACTTACTAGCCCTTATTTTGGTAGAGTAAATGAATATTCTGCAACAAATCAAAATGATTTAATTGAGTTCTATTTTAGCTATAAAAAAGAGCTTGAGAATATTAACAGTAGAATTAATGCTACAGCTGGTTATTCTTGGCAGCACTTTCAACGCGAAGGCGAAAGCTTTACTCGTGGATTTGGAAGTACTACCAGTAATATCCAATATACTGAATCATCCTATATTACAGAAAATTACTTGGTTTCTTTCTTTGGACGTATCAATTACTCTCTTGCAGATAAATACTTAGTAACATTTACATTACGTAATGACGGATCTTCAAGATTTAGCGAAGACAATAGATGGGGTCTTTTCCCTTCTGCTGCTTTTGCTTGGAAAATAAAAGAAGAATCTTTCTTAAAAGATGTTGATGCTGTCTCAAGTATGAAATTAAGATTAGGTTGGGGTATTACAGGACAGCAAGATATTGGAAACGATTATCCTGCTCAAGCCACATACATAGCCTCATCACCCGGTTCTTATTATATGATTGATGGTCAATATATACCTACATTACGTCCAAATGCTTACGATCCGGATATTAAATGGGAAGAAACAACTACTCAAAATATTGGTATCGACTTTGGATTCCTAAAAGATCGTATCACAGGTTCTATCGATATTTACAAACGTGTTACCGAAGATTTATTAAATACTGTTACCATTCCTACCGGAAGTAACTTCTCTAACACACTTCTAACAAATGTTGGCAGTTTGGAAAATAAAGGAATAGAATTGTTTTTAAACATGATTCCTATTTCAAAGAAAGACATGTCGTTAAACATTGGCTTTAACATGAGTTATAACCAAAATGAGATTACCAAGCTCCTACTAAACGATGATCCAGATTATATTGGAATTCTATACGGAAGTGCTTTCACAGGAACCAATCAAGTAACAAGAGTTGGTTATCCGGCATACTCATTTTTCTTAAACCAACAAGTTTATGATGCTAATGGCAATCCAATAGAAGGTTTATATGTTGATCTTTCAGGAGACGGTGGAGTTGTAAGTGGAGACAATAGTGATAAATACATTTATCATAGTCCTGTTGCAGATGTTTTATTCGGATTATCTGCACACTTTAATTACAAAGACTTCGATTTCTCTGCATCATCACGTACAAGCATTGGAAACTATGTTTATAACGCTATTGCTGCTGGAGCATCCTACGATCAAATGAATCAAATTGGTTACTGGAGAAATATGCCAACTTACTTAAGTGAAACCCAATTTATAAAACGTCAGTTTACAAGCGATTACTTTGTAAGTAATGCTTCATTCTTCAAATTAGACAATGTAAGCATTGGCTATACGCCTTCTAATTTTAAAGGCAAAATGAAGCCACGCATTAGCTTTAGCGTTCAAAATGTGTTTACTATCACAAATTACGAAGGTATTGACCCAGAAGTTCCCGGAGGAATAGATAATAACTTCTATCCACGTCCTCGAACATTTATGGTTGGTATAGGCTTTACTTATTAACAGTTTAAAATAATTTAACATGTATAAAAATAAAATATTAATAGCAGTATTTCTTTCAGCCCTGATGATTACATCATGCGTGAAAGATTTGGATGTTAAGCCAATAGATCCTAATACCATTTTAGCTGGTAATCTAAACGACGATCCGGCTTACATGAAACAAGTACTCGGAAAAATCTACGCCAGCTTTATGATTCCTGGTCAAGGAGCAAATGGCGGAGACGATATCAGTGCCTCTGATGGAAGCTTTTTCACCACAACAAGAGCATTATGGAATCTTCAAGAATTACCTACCGACGAAGCAATTTGTGCTTGGGGTGATGTGGGTATTGCAGATTTAAACACACAAACTTGGAGTCCAAGTAATCCTTTCCTAACAGCACTTTATCAACGATTAGGATTAAGTATTACTTATGCTAACGATTTTATCAGATTAACAAAAGATAATCCTGATTTGGTTCAATATACTTCTGAAGCACGTTTTCTAAGAGCTTTAGCATACACTTATTTTATCGATTTATTTGGAAATCCTCCTTTCACAACAGAAGATGACGGAGTCGGCAAATTCTATCCTGAACAAATTCAACGTGCTGATTTATTCACTTATATCGAATCTGAATTAAAGGATATTGAAAATCTATTGGGCGAACCAAAATTCTCCTATCCTCAAGCCGATAAAGCTGCGGCTCAAATGCTGCTTGCAAGACTTTATCTAAACGCAGAAGTGTATACAGGAACTCCTCAATGGGAAAACTGTAAAATTTATACCGATAAGGTTATAAATAGCGGAGCTTACTCATTAGCAACCGATTATAGACAAAACTTTAGTGCCGATAATGATGGTTATCACAACCCTGAAATGATCTTTGCTTGGGCACAAGATGGTGTTAATACACAAGGTTATGTCGGAACAACATTTATTATTGAATCCAGCAGCGATGCAACATATATTCGCGCCGAAGATTATCACGGTTTAACATCTAACACTAACTGGAATGGAAACAGAGCCAGAATAGAATTTATGAATATCTTGGTAGATACATTAACTACTTACGGCGGTGCTCCAATACCTACAGGAGACGTAGAATTTTCACAAGCTAAAGATCAACGTGTATTTCTAAAAATGAAGAAAAGCATGAATATCCCAAGTGCCTCATCAAGTGGAGATTATGGTATAGGAGTATATAAATTTACTGCAAATAATACCGATGGTAGCCAAGCAGAAAATTATAATCCTGCATTTGCTTCTACAGACTTTCCGGTCTTTCGTCTTGCTGATGCTTACCTTATGAGAGCAGAAGCATTATTTAATATGGGAGATATAAGTGGAGCTGTTGCTGATATTAATGTGATTAGAGAACGTGCCTATGGAAATACTGACGGAAATATTACTGCTGCAGACCTGACTTCACAATTTATATTAGATGAACGCGCCAGAGAATTCTATTATGAAGCTCAAAGACGTACAGATTTAATCAGATTCGGACAGTTTACTGACGGAACTTATAAATGGCAATGGAAAGGTGGAACTTACAATGGAACACAAACAAGTAGTCATTTAAACCTCTATCCCATTCCTGGTGATGAAGTTTCTGCAAATCAGAATATTCAACAAAACGCTGGTTATTAACCCTTAAAACACAAAAAAGATGAAAAATAAAATATACATATTATTCATTGGATTACTTGGGCTGCTAGTCTCCTGCGAAAAAGACGGAGAACAAATAGTAATGCTCGACAATCCGATTGCACCAACAATTGCTGCGATGCCAAATTTAACATTGGAGCGAAACAATGGTACAGATGTTCTTGAATTTGTTGGAACAAATGTTGATCCGGGCTTCACTGCCTCTGCAAAATATTTCTTAGAAGCTAATGTAGCAGGAACTGATTTTGATGATCCTATTATTATACTTTCTGATGTCCAAGCAAATTCTTTTAAAATTACAGTTAGTGACCTAAACGGAATCTTACTTAAAAAATTCCCTGCCGATGCAGTCTCCTCTGTCGATTTTCGAATTAGAGCAGAGCTTGTTACCGATGGAGGAACAGGTGCTGAAACATTTGAATATACTTCAGCAACTACAACTGCAAATGTTACCTTATACGGATTACCAAGACTAAATTTATTAAACTCAGGTATCGATCAGAAGATTGAATCTGCATTAGGTAATGGAGATTATACCGGTTTTGTAAAACTTGATGCTACCATGCCTTTTACACTTGTAGACCCTGATGCCGATATCGAATATGGTGATAATGCAGGTGCTCTTGCAGTTGATGGTAGTGGTATTTCAGTTGATGAAAGCGGTTGGTACAATTTATCAGCAAATACAGTTGATTTAACATACTCTGTCAATGCTTATATGATTGGTCTTATTGGTTCTGCAACACCTAATGGATGGAATACACCTGACCAAAAAATGGATTATGATGCTAAAACCGGAACATGGTCAATAACTATTGACTTAGTAGATGGGGAGATCAAATTCAGGAAAAACGACGGTTGGGCTTGGAATCTTGGTGGAACACCCGACAATCTAATAGGAGACGGTCCCAATTTGGCTGTAAGTGCCGGTAATTATACTATAACATTAACAATTACCGATGATACTGCTAAAACAGGAACTTGTACAATAGTTAAAAACTAATTGCTATGAAACAATTAAAAAATATAAAAATGAAAAAGATAAACATATATAAGTTTATGGCTTTCCTTTTTGCTGCATCAATCATTTTTGTTTCATGCACTAAGGAAACAGCGGATGTTAGATTAGCACCAACACTATCTACTTCTCAAACATTAAATTTATCCTCTGAATCTGCAACAGTTGTTGGTTTTGTTATTGCAGAAGGAGACGGTTTTACTGAAAAAGGTGTTTGCTATAGCACTTCAGCTTCTCCTACAACAGCTGATGATAAAGTTGCTTATACCGGAGAAGAAACCACCGCTACTTTTAATGTAGTATTGAGTGGACTAGATTATGCAACTACATATTATGCTCGTGCATATGCAATCAGCAAAGCAGGAACCACCTATGGCGAAGAAGTTACGTTTACTACTTTACCAGTAGTTCCATTCCTATCTACTACTGCAATTACAGATATTACGGGTAATACAGCAACTGGTGGAGGAAATGTTACAGGCTCAGGTGGAGCAGATGTTACTGCTCGCGGAATCTGTTTTGGAGTTAATGAAAATCCAACTGTAGACGACAGCAAAACTACTGATGGCGAAGGATTAGGAGAATTTGTTAGTGCTCTCGCCGATTTAGCCGGAAACACAACATACTATGTTCGTGCTTACGCTGTTAACAGTGCAGGTACAGGCTATGGTCCGGAAATTAGCTTTACAACTTTAGTGGATTTACCAACGGTTACAACAACTGCTGTTACTGAAATTACAAAAACAACTGCAAAATCAGGAGGAGAAATTACTGCTGATGGCGGTGCTGAAATAACAGCCAAAGGTTTAGTATGGAGTACAGATGCTGATCCAACTATCCTCAATACTATAA